>NZ_JBIXLM010000045.1:0-33782 GCF_045798545.1 Paeniglutamicibacter sp. ORCA_105
GATCGCCAGTTTGCACCTTGCTCCGACCACGCTGAGCCAGCTGAACCTGGTCAACGAGACCATTGATCCGCGGACCATTACGGTCACCGGCAACACCGTGATCGATGCGCTGTTCAAGGTCGTGGAGAAGAACATCCCCTTCAGCGATCCGGTTCTGGAAGCACTGGTGGCCTCCGGCCGCAAGATCGTCCTGGTCACGACGCACCGCCGTGAAAACCAGGGCGAGCCCATGCGCGGGATCGGCCGCGCCCTCGCCCGCCTCTCGGCCGCCGAGCCCGAGGTCGAGTTCATCCTCCCGCTGCACCGCAACCCGGCCGTGCGTGAAGCCTTGCTGCCGGAAATCGAGGGACGCAGGAACATCACCCTGACCGAACCGCTGGCCTACGGCGAGTTCACGCGGCTCATCGCGGCGGCGAACATCGTGTTGACCGACTCCGGCGGAGTACAGGAAGAGGCACCGAGCCTCGCCAAGCCGGTACTGGTGATGCGCGAGAACACCGAGCGTCCCGAAGCCGTGGTCGCGGGCACGGTAAGGCTCATCGGCACGGACGAAGAGAAGATCTTTGAATCCGTGGAGCTCTTGCTCAATGACGCTGCCGCGTACAAGCAGATGGCCTTGGCGACAAACCCGTATGGTGACGGCAAGGCGGCAATCCGCACGGTGGCCGCCATTGCCGAACTTCTTGGTGTCGGGACCCGCATGGAAGACTTTGACTCCAACTTGCCGTCCGAAGCCAGCCTGGTGAATGCAGCCAGCATCTAGCTGACGACGTTCGGGGACAACCGGAGCGCGTGGCCAATGAGGCATCGTTCGCGGCCTTGGCCGGGGTCGCCCCTGTCTCTGCGTCGTCTGGGAAAACGAACCGACGCTGGCTGTCCGGAGGTGGAAACCGGCAAGCAAATAACGCGCTTCATCGCATTCTTCGATCGCGAACGCACTAGGACCAGCGGACGCGGGAAAACGTGGCCAAGCGGACTGAGGATGGCAGGGGCAAGAAGGAAAACATGCGCTGACTCAAGCGATACGTCGCCCAGGAAATCTTTCACATAATGAACCATCCGAGGCCCGCGCCGCTGACCAACGAGTTGCGTCCGCATCGACTGGCACTAGGTCTCATCAAGGTCGCTGCCGCTGCGGCTTTGGGACTGTAGCCCACAGCCATCACGGGTCCAGCATGGCAAATCTCGGGATCGCGACGACACTGCGCGCTACCGGGCATGGCTAGGGAAACAGGCCAAAGAATGCAATTGTCAAACATAGGAGTAACAAATAGCCAATCCTGAACGCGCAACTGCCGAGAGCGGTACTGGGATTGCTGGCCGTGTTTGCTGCCAGCACCGAATTCGGAAGGCCCGGCACTCCGCCATAGCTGCGCGACGGCAAGCACCCTTACACTCGCCGGCGCCACCACCTCCACTAGCCCGACGGCAGCCGATGAAAAATCGAGGCTAAGGGCCAAGACCTTCTCATGCACATGGGAACCCGGAACTTCAATACGACTAGCGTCGTGCTGCCGAGAAGACATACGATCTGCTTTGCCGGCCCACACCCACCAAAAAGGAGCCCTGACCTCGTCGCCCCCACGCCCGACACGATAAAGGGCGGCCAGATACTCAGCATCGAAATCGTCAGCATCCCCGACAATCCGGGATTCTGGCGAACAGTCTAACTCAATACCAGCCTCATTACTGAAGAAGGCCGGATCTCTGTTTCTCGTCCTCTTGGCTGATATCTATCTCTCAACGCCAGGTTGCTCAGACTTCATGGACACGCTCAGTAGTAGCAACCAGACTTTGCCAAGTGAAGCTATTTTCTCATTCGGCCCCATTGTGACAGTGCCATGGCATTACTCAACCTCAGTTACTATAGAAGTTCACATGCGTACTTTTGGGGGCCATTTTCTTGAGTAGAACCAACCATGCCTGGAAATCAGTATTGCCACGACGATTGGGAGTCCTCGATGGTATTTCCATTGTCATAGCGATGGTTACTGCTCAGTTGTCCCGCTTTGGAACAACTACGGATACTTCTTTGGGCGGTGCAGTCTCAACAAACTACTGGCTTGTTACGGCCGTACTCGGGTTAGTTTGGTGGCTGTTCCTCCGCATTTGGGGGTCAAGCGACATCAAAGTCCTTGGTGCCGGACCTGAAGAGTACAAGCGGGTGACTGTTTCTTCTCTTTACCTTTTTGGTTCCGTGGCTATCGTGTCTTACGCGCTGGACGTTCACACCGCACGTGGATATATCGGGGTTGCGATGCCGTTAGGCATCTTTCTCTTATTGACCTCACGATGGATCTGTCGAAAGATTCTGGTTCGGCATCGCAATAATGGCCGTTTCGTGCGCCGGATGATGCTATTAGGTAGCCCTGCTGCTGTTGAACATCTTCACCGTAGACTAGCCAGCGAACCAGGAGCCGGCTATTTGCCGATCGCCGCAGTATTGCCAGGCTACCAACTCAACTCTCCCTCCGGTAGAGAACTCGATTTACCGATAGCAAGTGTTGGCACGGAATTGCATCAAATAATGAAGGCAATTGAGGAAACTGATGCGGACGCCATTGCTATCTCTGCCGGTACCGTACTGAAGCCGCGAGTAATCCGCCAGTTGGGGTGGGAACTACAGGAGAGGGGCATTAGCATGATCATGGCTCCTGCCCTTACGGATATCGCGGGACCACGAATCCACACCCAGCCACTAGCTGGATTACCGTTAATCCATGTTTCAACGCCGGAGCTTGAGGGTGCGCAGGCATTCGTTAAACGAGCGTTCGATTGCATTGGTGCAGTGTTCGGATTGATTGTCCTGTCCCCTATTTTTCTCATAATTGCACTGCTCATCTGGAAAGACAGTCCCGGTCCTGTCTTTTTCCAACAAGAACGGATTGGCAGAAAAGGTATTCCGTTCAAGATGCACAAATTCCGGTCAATGGTGGTAGACGCCGAGGACCGCTTAGCCGATTTGCAAGAGGCTAACGAGGGCAATGGGGTCCTCTTCAAGATGAAGGCTGACCCCCGTATCACCAAAATTGGTGCATTCATTCGTCGCTACAGCATTGACGAGCTCCCCCAGCTATGGAATGTCCTGACAGGTACGATGAGTATGGTGGGTCCCCGTCCTCCCCTCCAAAGTGAGGTTGAAACCTATGAGGAATATGTCCTACGCAGACTCAAGGTCAAGCCGGGTGTCACGGGACTCTGGCAGGTCAGCGGACGGTCGGACCTTTCCTGGGATGACAGCGTTCGCCTGGATCTTTACTACGTCGAAAACTGGTCGCTCACACAAGACTTGATTATTCTCTTCCGCACCGCCAAGGCCGTGTTCGGCAAGGACGGCGCCTACTAGGTTTCCAAGCCAAGAATTAACTTCAGAATGATGTCGGGCCTTGGATGCACACGTAATGTGTATCCAAGGCCCGACATCATGGGGCGCGAATGTCTGCCCCACTTACCGCTAGGCTTAATCCCATGGCTTCTTCACCTCCCGATGCCGGCAATGCGGCCGATACATCCAACCTTTCCCAGATCCTCTCCCCGGAGGGCTGGACACTATTGAACTCCGTGGATCCATCATCCACGGGGACCAAGGAAGCCGCATTCCAGCTGAACTTGTCGCTTCGAAAGGCGGGCCACCCCACGGACTTGGTGACGGCAGTAGTGCAACAGAGCCAGCTGCGATTTAGGGCCCGAACCAAGTTCGGTCCCTTCGCTGACACGATGGTCTTCACGCCGGCAGGCCTGGAACAGGCGACGCGGCTGAATCTCGCCGGGCTCCATGCCCAGCGCTTCACCCGCGCCGGGATCAAGAAGGTAGCCGACCTGGGTTGCGGGATCGGTGCCGACTCGCTGGCGCTTGCCAGCGCCGAACTCGAAGTCACCGCCGTGGAGATGGACGAGACCACTGCGGCGGCCGCTACCTTGAACCTCATGCCGTGGCCCACAGCCACCGTGGTCAACGCCGACGCGACCACCTTTGATCTGACCGGTTTTGACGGGGTGTGGCTCGACCCGGCTCGCCGCACCACGGACACCTCCGGCACTTCGCGGATCTTCGACCCGGAGGCTTTCAGCCCTCCCCTGTCCTTCGTCGAGTCGCTGGCCGACCGTGGACTGGCTGTGGGCGTGAAGATGGGCCCGGGACTGCCCCACGAAGCGGTACCTTCCAATTGCGAGGTCCAGTGGGTTTCGATCAACGGGGACGTCACGGAGGCCGCGCTCTGGTTCGGCCCGCTCGCCCGCCCCGGGATTCGCCGGGCAGCCCTAGTCATTGCCGCGCACGGTGCCACTGAGCTGACCAGCCCCGTGGACTTTGACCCGGACGCGGCGTTGCGCGGCGATGTGCCGGTGGGCGAAATCGATTCCTACATCTATGAACCCGACGGCGCCGTGATCCGCGCCGGACTCATTGACGAATTGCTCAAGACCACCGGCGGGCACCTGATCGATCCGCGCATCGCTTATTTCAGCACCGCGGAGCCCGTTGAAACCCAGCTGGCCAAGTCCTACAAGGTACTCGCCGTCCGGCCCTACCATGTGAAGAATCTCCGTGCCTGGGTCAAGGCCGAAAAGATCGGCGTGCTGGACATCAAGAAACGCGGCATGGATGTCACGCCGGAGGAACTGCGCAAGATCCTGCTGGCAGGTACAGGGCGCGATGCCAAGAACAAGGCAACCCTCATCCTCACCCGGGTCGGCGATCAGCGTTACGCCGTTGAGGTCGAGCCAGTGTAGGTGGCGTGTGCGCTCGAGCACCCTGTTGATCCACAAAATCACCGCCGACCCTCGACGGTCGCATCAAACGCGCCATTACGCTCGATAGACTGAACAGTAACATCATATTGGCGTGATTCGCCGCATAAGACATGGAGGCCCGATGCAAATAGATTTCGCATCATCACGCCAGTCCACCCTTGGTGTGGAATGGGAAGTTGCATTGGTGGATCGGCATACCTCCGACCTGAGGTCGGTTGCCGAGGAAGTGCTGGCCGAATTGAACCTTCGCCACGGTTCGCTTGCCATCGACGAGGAACATCCCCATGTGAAGCAGGAACTGTTGCTGAACACCGTGGAGATCGTCACCGGTGTTTGCGAAACCGTGGCACAGGCCAAAGCCCAACTGCACGAGAACTTGGTGGCGGTCCGCGAGGTCACCGACCCGATGGATGTCGACCTGTACTGCGCAGGTTCCCACCCGTTCGCGCCTCCCAAGCTGCAGCCGGTCACCGATAAGGACCGCTACGCCAAGATGATCGACCGCACCCAGTGGTGGGGCCAGCAAATGGTAATTTACGGTGTGCACGTGCATGTAGGACTGGACTCCCGTGCCAAGGCTTTGCCGATCGTCGACGGGTTGATCAACTACCAGGCGCACTTCCAGGCCCTGAGCGCCTCCAGCCCGTTCTGGGGCGGGGAAGACACCGGCTACGCCTCGCACCGTGCCCTGATGTTTCAGCAGCTTCCCACCGCCGGCATCCCGTACCATTTCCCGAGCTGGGACCAATACGAGTCCTACGTTGCGGACATGCTGCACACCGGCGTAATTGACGACATTTCCGAAATCCGCTGGGACGTGCGCCCGGTCCCCCGATTCGGGACCGTCGAAATGCGCATCTCCGACGGGTTGTCCTCGCTGCAGGACATTGGTGCCATTGCCGCACTCACCCAGTGCCTCGTGGATGACATGTCCACGACTCTGGACAATGGCGGCAGCATCCCCGTCATGCCACCGTGGTACCGAGTTGAAAACAAGTGGCGTGCCGCCCGCTACGGTATGGAGGCCATCATCATCCTCAACGCCGCCGGGGATGAAATGCTCGTCACCGAGCACTTGCTCCAAGAGCTGATCCGTTTGGCGCCTGTCGCCGAAAAGCTCGGCTGCAGTGCCGAGCTAGCCGATGTGGAACGCATCATCAAGGGCGGAGCCGGCTACCAGTGGCAGCACAAGATCGCCTCAGCCCACAACGGCAACCTGCGCGAGGTCGTCAAGGACAACGTGCGTCGCATGCATCTGGCATAAGGCAAAGCGATAGGGCACCTAAGCGAAAGGGTGGATGGGACCATTCCCATCCACCCTTTCGCATTACCAGCAATCTCTATACGGCCAATGAAATCAGGCTCACCGGTTGCCCTGAGTCCGTTGAGAATCCGAGCCCCGTGGGCAGGACGTTGTCAGCCACCAGCTGTGCACCGAGAGCGGCGACCATGGCGCCGTTGTCGGTGCACAGGTTACGCGGTGGCACACGCAGGGTGATCCCGGCCGAGGCACAGCGCGCAGCCAGCAGCTCGCGGAGGCGCGAATTGGCAGCCACCCCGCCGCCCAGCAAAAGGTTCGTCAAACCGTGTTCTCGGCAGGCACGGACCGCCTTGGACGTGATCACGTCCACCACGGCTTCCTGGAAGCTCGCGGCAATGTCGGCGACCGGTACCTCTTCCCCGCGCTTCTGGTACTGCTCGACGCAGCGTGCAACAGCTGTCTTGAGTCCAGAGAAGGAAAAATCATGGCGGTGCTTTCCCGGCTCTTCTTCCGTTCCAATGAACTTGGGCAGCGACAGACCGCGCGGGAAGCGGATGGCCTGTGGGTCGCCTTCCTTGGCAATCCGGTCAATAACCGGTCCGCCCGGGTATCCCAGACCCAGCAGTCGGGCTACCTTGTCGTAGGCCTCCCCTGCTGCGTCGTCGATGGTTGCACCCAGCAGGCGCACGTCTGAAGTCAGTGAATTGACCTGCAGGATTTCGGTGTGGCCGCCGGACACCAGCAGCGCACCGAGGTTTTCGGGCAGCCTTCCCCCATCAAGAATGCCAACCCCCACGTGCGCGACCAGGTGGTTGATTCCATAAAGGGGCTTGCCCGTGGCCAGGGCCAGTGCCTTGGCCGCCGAGACTCCTACCATCAATGCTCCGGATAATCCCGGGCCGCTGGTCACCGCTATCGCGTCTATCTCGTCCAGCGTCACACCGGCTTCCTTGAGCGCGGAATCGAGGGTCGGGACAAAGGCATCAAGGTGGGCCCGGGAAGCAATCTCCGGAATAACACCACCGAAGCGCACGTGCTCCTCCATGGAGGAAGCCACGGCGTTGACGAGTAGGTCGGTTCCACGCACGATACCCACCCCGGTTTCATCACAGGAGGATTCAATGCCAAGAACAAGCGGTGCAGAAAGGGACATGAAATCAATTTTAGGTGGCCCACCGCGGTTTGGACGAAGTGGCCCGTGGGATGGGTGGCAGGCAGTCGGTTTGGCCAAGGAAGCTCTCTGTTCAGGCCCGTTCAATTGGCTAGGATCAGCACCTTGCGCATGATCACGGCATCGACACCGTCACGGTAGTATCGGGCTCTGCGGTGGATGGCATCGAAGCCGTGTCGCTCGTAGAGGCCACGGGCTCGGGGATTGTCGGCACGAACTTCCAACAAGAGGTCCGTGGCACTGCGCTCGATTGCAGTATCGATCATCAAACGCAAGAGGTACGTGCCGATCCCCCGACCCTCATACTCCGGGGCGACGGCAATGGTCTGAACATCGGCCAGTGGCAGGACGCACATCAGACCGCAATAGGCAACGATCTTTCCTGCATCCTGCACCACCCAGTAGTTCCGGGTTGCTGTCTGCTCCAGCTCGCCGACAAACATGTCCTGCGGCCAGGCGTCGGTCGGGAAAAGTGCCTTCTCCATTTCCCAGACCTCGGCCACATCCTCCATGACCATGACCCGGGTCTCCAAACCTGCCGGAGTGGGGAATGCTTCTTTCGGGTTCACAGCAGTTTCCCCTTCATGACAGCAGGGACCTTTGCATCGGATTCGCGGAGGTAGAGCGGCTCGGTCCCCAGAAGCGTTTCACCGGCGGACAGGATGCGAAGGGCGCGGGTGCCCAGTGGCACCGCTCCGGGGTGGGCCTGCTCGAATCCGGGGACGACATCCGCTCCCACGGTGGCCAGGCGCTCGGCGTAAAGTCCTCCGCCTGCCCCGTACACCGGACCAGCAGGAAGTTCCTCGGCGACGCTCACGTGGGGACCCTCAAGCAAGGCACCGGTCTTGCCATAGCGCGCCCAGTAAAGTTCCTTGCGCCGAGCATCGATGGCAACGGTGAAATCGCCTGACGGCTCATGTGCCACGGCGTCCAGGGCAATGGCGTCCAAGCTCATCACACCGTGGACAGGGATCCCCCATACAAAGCCCAGCGTCCGGGCGGTGGCCAGCCCAACGCGCAGCCCGGTGAAGGGTCCGGGTCCAACACCGACGGCGATGGCCTCCGGGGTCCGGCCACCTGCTTGCTCGAGCAGGGACTCGATGGCGGGGGCCAATACCTCGGAGTGGTCGTTGCCGACGTTTGAGGTGAAGGAGCCCAACACCTTTACGGTGTCGCCCTCTGATTCCAGCAAGGCAGCCGAGGCATTCGCCGAAGTGTCAATAGCCAATAGAAGCATGTGTACGGTTCCCCTGTTGTTCTAGCGTTCGAAGTCGTTGAGCAGCGTGGCAAGCCCGGGATCGTTCTCCCAGCGCGGGCCAAAGGCCGCAATCTGGATGGTGCGCGGCTCGTCATCCCCGCCCTCATTGAAGTCGAAGACCAGGTCTTCGTGGATTTCGGCAGATCCCGGACGTAGCAGGACGATTTCAAGTCTGGAATCGCTGAGCTGCTCCACCTTGCCCGCACCCCACTCCACCACCGTGACGGATTGGCCCATGCTCGCTTCCAGATCCAGGTCATCGAGTTCGGCGGCACTGTCCAACCGATAGGCATCAACATGCACAAGATCCGGGCCGTGCCCCAGTGCTGGGTGGATGCGGGAAATCACGAAGGTTGGCGAGATGATTCCCTCGCGTACCCCCATTCCCAGGCCTAGTCCCTGGGTGAAGGTGGTCTTTCCTGCACCCAGCTCGCCGGTGAGGATCACCAGATCCCCGGCGCGCATGATCTCTCCGAGCCGATGCGCGAAGTCGCGGGTCTCGGCAATGTCGCCTACCTCGAGCTCGGCGGCAATCGATGCCTCATTCACCGGATTCTCCCCAAGTGCCTTCCACCAACCGGCGCGGAACGCGGGGTGAAATGCGAGTAACGATTTCGTAGTTGATGGTCCCGGCTGCGTCTGCCCAATCGGTCGCGCTGGGGCCCCCCTCGCCAAAGAGAATGACCTCGGAACCAAGGATTTCGGCAACGTCGATATCCGGGCCCAGGTCCACCACGAATTGGTCCATGGCAATGGTGCCCCGCACCAGGTAGGTCTTGCCGTTGATGCTCACCGGTGCGTTGGAGGCAGAACGCGGAATGCCATCTGCGTAGCCCATCGGGACCAGGCCCAGATAGGTTTCCCTGTCCGTGTGGTACCGCAATCCGTAGCCCACGCCCTGCCCGGCCGGCACCTTCTTCACGTTCGCGATCCGGCTGACCAAGGTCATTGCCGGGCGCAGTCCGTACCGTGCCGGTTCTTCGCCGGCGAAGGGGCTTAACCCGTACAGGCCCAGTCCAAGCCTGACCATGTCGTAATGCGCGTCGGGACGCGTCAGGATTGCCGGTGTGTTGGCAATGTGCCGCACCTCAAGGTCAAACCCGGCATCCTCGGCCAAGGCCACCGCCTGGTTGAAGGCTTCCAATTGTTCGTCGGTTTCCGGGCGTTCGGGTTCGTCTGCCACCGCCAGGTGGGAGAAGACACCCACCACGCGCATCAGGCCTTCATCCTGGAAGCTGGCGGCCCGCCCCAACAGCTGCTCCCATTGGTCGGGCGTGCAGCCGTTGCGGCCAAGGCCGGTATCGATCTTTAGGTGGACGCGTGCTGGCTGCGCGGCAGCCTGTGCAGCGCGGGCCACGTGCTCCAGTTCCCAACCGGATACGGCCAAGTCGATATTTGCCGCAATGGCTGCCTCGAAGGGGGTCCCTTCGGTATGCAGCCACGCCATCAACTGAACGTCCAGTCCCGCCGCGCGCAATTTCAGGGCCTCGGTGACATGTGCGCATCCCAGCCATGTGGCGCCGGCCTGCACCGCCGCGCGTCCCACGGGCACCGCGCCGTGTCCGTAGCCGTCTGCCTTGACGACTGCCATGACCTCGGCAGGGGCCACGAGCTCGGCGACTCGCTTGACGTTTTCACGGATGTTGGCCAGATCGATGATGGCCCGCCGTTCCCAGGTGGACGCCGTTGTCTCATCTTGGGTGTGGGTCGGCTTTTCGGTCTGTTCGGTTGATTGTGCGCTCACCCATCCATCATCCCACTTTCCCCTTAGCGCCCGCTCAAGGCCACGCCACCCGTGCCACCGCGCCTGCAGTAATGTGCCGGAAAAGACGAAGCACCGGTGACCTGATCATGGGATCGGGCCACCGGTGCTTCGTAATGGACGGACCCGAAAAGGTCCGCAGTGGATTTACAGGGTTCGGTTGGTGCGGAGCTCGTCGCGGATCTCGGCCAGCAGCGCAAGCTGCGGATCGAGCTCTTCGGCGGGTTCTTCAACGCCAAGGCGGGCCTGGCGCCGTTCCTCGAGGTGCTTCATCGGCACCACGACAAAGAAGTAAATGGCTGCAGCAATGAGGATGAAGTTCACCAGAACGGTCAGGAACGCACCGATCTTGATGGCCACACCGGCACCGAGCGTGATAACCAGGAAGTTATCGAAGTTCGGCGAACCGACCAATGCTGCGATCAATGGCATGAGAATGAACTCAACCAATGCTGTGACTACGGCGCCAAAAGCAGCACCGATGACAACGGCTACGGCAAGGTCAACGACATTGCCCTTCATGATAAATTCTTTGAATCCCCTGAGCATGTGCCCAGCTTTACACACAATCGCAGTGGTCAAAAGGCACGACGCGGAAATTTTATGGGAAATTATCGATACGTTCACCCAAAAAATTCGGGTATCAGATCTTGCGAAGCAGCATCCTACGGATCGAATGGTCCGCCGATTTGCTCAACACCAGCTGTGCGCGGCCACGCGTGGGAATGACGTTTTCCCGCAGGTTCGGCTCGTTGATTCGCTTCCAGATTCCGTGCGCGGTTTCCCTGGCTTCCTCGTCACTCAACGATGCATAGCGGTGGAAGTAGGAAGCGGGGTCCGAGAACGCGCCGGAACGAAGCTTCATGAAGCGGCGGATGTACCACTCCTCGATATCGGATGTTCTGGCGTCAACGTAAACGGAGAAATCAAAGAAATCACTCAGTGCCAGGCCGGCGGTGCCGTCCGTGCGGGCCCGAGCAGGCTGCAACACGTTAAGCCCCTCCACGATCAGCACCTGGGGAGAGCGCACCACGACTTCCTTGCCGGGCACGATGTCATAGGTAAGGTGCGAATACCAAGGGGCGCGCACCTCCGGTGCGCCGGACTTCACTTCGGAAACAAATCGCAACAGGCGACGGCGATCATAGGATTCCGGGAATCCCTTGCGGTGCATGATGCCGCGTTTTTCCAAGTCCACGTTCGGATACAGGAAGCCGTCGGTCGTAATCAGCTGCACATCGGGGGTGTCCGGCCAGCGACGCAACAATTCCTGCAGCACACGGGCGGTCGTGGACTTTCCCACGGCCACGGAACCGGCCACGCCAATGACAAAGGGAGTGCGCCGGGTGCTCTCCCCCAAGAAGGTGTTGGTCGCCTGGTGCAGCGAGGCAGAGCCCTGGACATAGAGGTTGAGCAGGCGCGAGAGCGGAAGATAGACCTCACGCACCTCGGCGAGGTTTAGCTGCTCGCCCAGGCCGCTGAGGCGACGCAGGTCCGCTTCATCCAGCGGTTGCTTGAGTTCGTTGGACAGTCTTGCCCAGGTTTGGCGGTCCAATTCGACGAAGGGTGTAGCACTGTAGTCGACCGCACGCTGTCCATTCACGCCTTGAATTGTGCCAACAATCCTCCCGTATTCCCAAACTTCACCTTTTGGCCATACTTTGGACGCGTGGGCATGCACACATATTTTTAAGACCAGCCGACAGCGCAAATGAACTGAGGGAGCTGCGCGGCACGGTAATCTTTTTTGCATGTGTGGAATCGTTGGATACGTAGGTAATGCTGGACGCGCAGCCGATCACGGGGCGCTCGATGTGATTCTTGAGGGCCTTCGGCGCCTCGAGTATCGCGGTTATGACTCGGCCGGGCTCGCCGTGGTCACCGATGCGGGCATTGACTCGCGCAAGAAGGCGGGCAAGCTCGCCAACCTTGTCGACTCCCTCGAAGCCGACCCGCTGCCGGCCTCGCTGACAGGTATCGGCCACACCCGTTGGGCTACCCACGGCGGCCCCACCGACGGAAACGCCCACCCCCACCTTGCCGATAACGGCAACCTTGCCATGATCCACAACGGCATCATCGAGAACTTCGCCGAGTTGAAGGCCAAGCTTGTCGCCGAAGGCGTCGAGTTCCTTTCCGAGACCGACACCGAGGTCGCAGCTGCGCTGCTGGGCTCGGTCTACCGCGGCGTCGGCGAAGGAAACCTCACCCGTTCAATGGAGCTGACCGCCCGCCAGCTCGAGGGTGCGTTCACCCTGTTGGCCGTGCACACCGAGCACCCCGGCGTTGTCGTTGCCGCCCGCCGCAACTCCCCGCTGGTCCTGGGCCTGGGCGACGGCGAAAACTTCCTGGGTTCGGATGTCTCCGGCTTCATCGATTTCACCCGCCGCGCGGTGGAACTCGGCCAGGACCAGATCGTCACGATCACCCCGGATACGCACAGCATCACCGATTTCCAGGGAAACCCTGCCGAGGGCAAGGAATTCCACGTCGATTGGGATGCAGCCAGCGCCGAAAAGGGCGGCTTCGCTTCCTTCATGGAAAAGGAAATCTTTGACCAGCCCGCAGCAGTGGCAGACACTCTGCTCGGCCGTTCGGACGCCTTCGGCCGCCTCACCCTTGACGAGCTGCGCATCTCCCCTGAAGAACTGGCCTCCGTCACCAAGATCGTGGTGCTGGCCTGCGGCACCTCTGCCTACGGTGGATCGGTTGCCAAGTACGCGATCGAGAACTGGTGCCGGATCCCTGTCGAGGTAGAGCTGAGCCACGAGTTCCGCTACCGCGACCCGATCGTTGACTCCAACACCCTGGTCGTCTCGATCTCGCAGTCCGGCGAAACTATGGACACCCTCATGGCCGTGCGTTACGCCAAGGAGCAGGGCGCAAAGACCCTGGCGATCTGCAACACCAATGGCTCGACCATCCCGCGCGAATCCGATGCTGTGCTCTACACGCACGCCGGACCGGAAATCGCCGTGGCCTCCACTAAGGCCTTCTTGGCACAGATCACCGCCACCTACCTGCTCGGTCTGTACCTGGGCCAGCTGCGCGGCAACCTGTTCAGCGGCCAGATCAAGGACATCCTGGCCGACCTGGGCAAGATCCCGGCCAAGATCCAGAACATCCTGGACCGCGCCGACGAAATCAAGTCACTGGCCCGCTCGATGCAGGACACCGAATCGGTGCTCTTCCTGGGCCGCCACGTTGGCTACCCGGTCGCCATGGAAGGCGCCCTGAAGCTCAAGGAAATCGCCTACATCCACGCCGAGGGCTTCGCCGCCGGCGAGCTCAAGCACGGCCCGATCGCGCTGATCGAGCAGGACAAGCCGGTCTTCGTTGTGGTTCCGTCCCCGCGTGGCCGCGATTCGCTGCACTCCAAGGTCGTTTCCAACATCCAGGAAGTGCGTGCCCGCGGCGCCAAGACCCTCGTCATCGCCGAGGAAGGCGACGAGGCAGTCCGCGACTACGCCTCGTTCGTCTTCTACGTTCCGGAGACCCCAACCCTGCTGATGCCGCTGCTGGCCACCGTGCCGCTGCAGCTCTTCGCCTGCGAACTGGCCTCGGCCAAGGGCCTGGATGTTGACCAGCCGCGCAACCTGGCCAAGTCGGTCACCGTCGAGTAGGTCCTAACCTGCGATTCACACCACCGCCAGCGGTGCCGGAGTTTCCCTGAAGAGGGAATCACCGGCACCGTTGGTTTTTAAGCAAGGAATGCTGCCTCAACCGGTTTGGTCGGCATAGATGCCTTTGAGGAATTCGGCCTGCCCCAGATGCGAGGCTGTTTCGTTGAGGACGCTGATGAGCCTGACACCGGCCGTGACCGGCGGATTCCAGCGCCTGTCAATAACGGCCGACAGGTCAGGCTCGCGCAAAGTGGCCAAGATACCTATGGTTTGTTCATGCACGTCCCGGTGGTAACCCAGCAGGTACTCGCCGTCATACATCCCAAAGTCAGCGACCTGGTCACTGCTGTGCCCAAAACCGGTATCCAGCTGGGCATAGGGCAAGTTGAAACGCGACACCCACCCCCGGGAAATCCAGCACTGCTCCGGCGCAGATCCCTCATCCAGTGCCCTGGCCAGATGTGTGAAGTGGTCGTCCTGGATCCGGGTCAGGTGCCAAAGAAGCCAAGCCATCGAATTCGAGTGGCTGCTCGCCCTAAAGCGCAGCATCCGTGGTTCGGCTTCATCCAGAAGCCGCTCGATGCCTTCTCGAACTCGGCCGAAACCGTCGCGCAAAAGCGCAATCGCACTCGGCTCGGTTTCGTCGTTTTGATCATTTCCTGTCATTGCCCAGTCTCTTCCTGTGTCTGCGTCTGTCACACGGTGACATGAAGCCTACGGCCCGCGCCCCGCATCGGGCCAGGGTGAACCCGCCCGATTCCCGTGTTGATGAGAGTCCGGCAGATTCCATGAGCGTTGGCACCGGGCGCCGCATTTGCAAGAAACAACCACAGCGGCAGATAAACTCGAAGGCATGATCGTGGGAATTGGTGTTGATGTTGTCGAGGTCTCCAGATTCAAGGCACAGCTGGAGCGGACTCCCGCGCTGCTCGAACGCCTCTTTGTACCCAAGGAACGGAACCTGCAAATGAGGTCTCTGGCAGCGCGCTTTGCCGCGAAGGAAGCCATCGCCAAGGCCCTGGGAGCCCCGGCGGGCATGAACTGGCAGCACTGTTGGATCGAGAAGGATGGCGCCGGCGACCCCTACGTGGCGCTCGACGGCTCTGTTGCCGAGGTAGCGGCAAGAAAGGGCGTGGTGCACTGGCACCTATCCATGAGCCACGACGGGGACCTGGCCACCGCCATGGTGGTTGCCGAACGGTAGTGCGGATTACCACGACTGTCTGCGCGTGGGAGCACCCCTGCAATTGAGCCCGCGGTACAACCCTGCGGCAAATACCGAGCCGAGTTGGGTATTCTGAAGTAATGATCCCCGTCTACGCTGGTTCCCACGTTCGAGAAGCCGAAGCTCCGCTGCTTCGCGATGCAAACGATTTGAGATTGATGCGCTTGGCCGCCGACGCGCTGGCCCACCAGGCAGTGCTGATGCTCAAGGAACATGCCAGACGGCTCTACGGGTCCAGGGTGGTAGCGCTCATTGGTCCGGGCAACAACGGCGGAGACGGCCTCTTCGCCCTGGCGTCCCTGGCCAAGCGCGGGGTCCGCACCACTGCGGTGCTGCTGGGCACCCACGCCCATCGGGAGGGCCTAGCCGACTTCGCACGCAACGGCGGCCGAACCGCAGCTGCCATGGACCTGAACCACCTGCTAACGGATTGCGACTTGGTCATTGACGCGGCCTACGGCACCGGGATGCGTCCGGGAGTCCAGTTGCCTTCGATTCCCCATGATTTGCCGGTGCTGGCCTGCGACTTGCCCAGCGGCGTTGACGCCGATACCGGCGCCGCGGCACCCAGCGTCATTCCGGCCGATCGCACGGTGAGCTTTGGCGCCCTGAAGACGGGTCTTGTGGTGGGATCAGGGCATTTGGTTTCCGGGACCATTCACGTCACGGATCTGGGACTCGCTAGGACCTTGCCCGAACCCGAGGCCTGGGTAGTCCAGGGAGATGACCTTGGCTTGTTGCTGAACCGACAGGCAGACTGGAAAACGGCCGGACGGCACAAGTACCAGCGCGGGGTGCTCGGTCTGCTTGCCGGCTCCGCGAAGTACCCCGGGGCCGCAGTGATCACCGCGCGGGCCGCTGTGGCCAGCGGGCTCGGCCTGCTACGCACCTTGGTCCCCGAGGGTGTGGCAACCGTGCTGACGGCCCAGGTGCCGGAGGCCGTTCCACTCGCCACCCCGGAATTTACCGCTCTGCTGGCACACAACCGCCGCAACGAGCGCGAGGGAGCCGCCCGCATTGGCGCTTGGGCCATCGGCCCGGGGCTGGAAGACACCGCGGCGACCCGCAATCACCTGTCAGTGATACTGGCGGCAAACAGCCCCTGCGTCATTGATGCTGGCGCACTGGCCATGTTGGAACCCGTTGGCCACCACCAGTTGCGAATCCTCACACCGCATGCCGGCGAACTTCACGCATTGCTGGCCAAGGCCGGGGTCAGGGTCAGCGCCCGGGACATCTCCACCGATCCCATGCGCTGGGCCCGCTGGGCGGCCGTTGCCTATGACTGCGTCATCCTGCTCAAGGGCCCGTCCACCATTTGCACCGCCCCTGACGGGTACACACTGATTGTCCATGCATCCACCCCTGATCTTGCCACAGCCGGCAGCGGTGACGTACTCACCGGCATCTTGGGGGCGCTCCTGGCCGCTGCAAACTTCCCGGCAACACCCAATGCGAGCGACATTGGGGCGCAGAGCCATCGCTTGACCGACCTTGCTGCGGCCGGAGCGCTGATCCATGCCCACACAGGTGCATTGTCAGCATACGAAGGAATGGTAAGTGCATTGGACCTGTTGCAGGAGCTTCCGCGTGCGGCGCGGGACCTGGGGCTCTAGAGACCAGGGAACCTGCAAAGTCGTCGGTGTGGGCCGAATCCGATCTTTCGATGGTGTTGCCCGGGCGGCTTCGAAGTTGCCAGGTGGTCTTGATGAGGTTGTGGTGGCCCAGGCATCTGAGCTGAGTGATTGCACTGGCCAGCACGCGTGGAAACCCGCCGTTTCGGTCTTGGTGCGTCTTCTTCTGACAAATGACGTCCCTCTCTGGACCACACTTCCGGCAGGTAGTGTGGTCGAGGGATCGTCCGCTCAGATTGATAAAGCGTCCTGACTTTGCGGTGTTCGTTAATTGCATTGGAGTCCCGCCTGAAGTGGGCCTTCGAGCACATCCGATCATAATTGTCTCGCCACCTCAGCAGCCCTTGCCCCCACTTGGATCGATCACTCTTTGATGAGACGGACCGCACCCGGAAAGCGCGAGTCGCAATTTAGGCTGGCGCGTCGATTTTGGTTGCTGCGTCGGTTTCGAGCGTGGCAATGCGTTCTCTCATGGCTTCGGCTTCTTCAGCTGCTTTCGCTAGTTCCGTGTTCTGCTGTCGGAGCAGGGCGATCTCTTCTTGCATTTCGGAGAGCAAGGCCAAGATAGCTGCGGGGTTCATAGGGGTCCCTTCCTAGGCGACTAAGTGAAGCGGAATTTTGAATATGCCGCCGGTCTGGTCGTGGACGGTGAGGTACTTAACAACCGCACCAGCCGTGGTAGTGATGTCTGCGCCACGGTTGAACCGCAGGCGGCTGGTCAAGTAGATAAGACCGGCCCCGGCACGTGCGGACAGGGTTAAGTCGCCGGCTGCGGTGTCAAGTATCATGCCGGTGGTTTGCGAGGTCATAGAGCGGAACACTGCGCGGGTGTGCGTAACGTCGTTGCGGACCTCGAAAATGCCGAAGAAGTTTGCGGCGTTCAAATGCTTGTTTGTCAACTCGAAATTGTAGGCATAGGTGCCGTCGTCAGCCTTGTTTGACAGGAGCTTGGCTGCTCCGCCGGTGCCCGTCCGGGTGCCGCCAGTCCAGACGAGCTTGGCATCCTTGTCCATGAAAAATTGGTCTCGGGCGAACCCTGCCGCTTGGTCATGGGTGCTGAGCCGCAGGAATGCACCTTGCCCCACGTAGGTCTGTGATTTGTCACGTCGACGCGCGGGGTTGTGCGCGTTCTTGAGGATCAGTGCGGTTCCGTCGCCTACGTTGTCCATCTGCATCATGGTTGAGTCGGTGTAGTGGTGCTTCACCCACCCGATGATCCCCCTTGATACGCCTTGCCCGGCGAAGTTCGCTTCATCCGCAACCCCAGCCGGGGATGAACGTTCATTGCGAAGTACCCTACGGCCTATCATGCGAGTTTCGCCGGTAATCGCGTCCGTCACATCATTTGCTTCCGACAGCAGATTGACCCGGATTCCCTCCAACGCCACAGGGAACCTGCCGTTCTTGGCGATTACAGGGGCGCCTGACAGAGCGGTAACGATGGATCCGATGCCGAAAAAGACAACGGCCCGGTTCGGTGCGATCAGTGAAGCGACCTTGTAGGTGGCGAAAGACCGAAGCCGGATGGCCGAAGCCCCCGCATCCAACAGCCCTTGCAGGACTACCGTGTCGTCAGTGCCATTCGGGGCCGGGGCCGGGACAGCCTCCGTCCCCTCCACGATCCTTGCGGAAAGCGCGGTCCGGGACGGAGATTTCAGGTCGTCAAGGAGAGATGTTGGGCTGGGTTCTTGTTCCATGGTCTGTTCTGCCGCCGGTGGTGCACCAGCTGCAACTAAAGCCGCGATGAACGGAGCTGCCAGGATCGTACGACGTGCAGTTCTAGCAGGAGTTGGGACCTGCAGTTGCATCTCAACTGAATTTGTTTTGATTCCTCGGTGTCTCATCATTGGCCACCCAGCCACTTCCCCAAAAGTGATCCCTGCGCGGCCCCAAGCCAATTCCCCAATTAACTTGGCCCGCTTCTTTGTCATGACCTTACGGCACCTCAACGGGAAGAGGGAAGAGCCCTGACCGGATGGCACCAGGACCACGCCCGTGCCACCCTCCGTCAGGCGCCGTTGCCGGCACGGCCACGCAAGGCATCGGTCGGGCGCAAGCCAAAGTACCCGTCGGATCTGCAACCCGGACTCATTCTCTGCTGGTCGGTGCTGCGGGCGCCGGACTCCAAGCTGCTGGCTGCCTCCATGGACTACCTCGCGCCGATGCTGCGCATCGACAGCGCGTGGACGTCACCGACGTGCACGCCGCACTGCTGATGCGCATGAGCGCCTCAACCATCGACCGCCGGCTGTACGGGTGCAAGCGACCAAACCCTTCCTTCGATTTGGCGCGGCCGACTAGTCTAAATGCCGTGTCGTTTGGCTGCGGGGTCTGCTGCCAACCGGTTTTCCCGCCAAAGATGTCGATGATGGCCCGGTAGCTGGTTCGGTCGGACTTGGATCCGCATGCCTGGTACTTGGAGATGGCTCGATTGACGATGCGGGGGGCAGACGCGAAGGCGTGGTTCAGGCAGCAGGTTTTGCAGGATGTCGCGGCCGTTCTTCCCGATCTGGTCGATCCTGGCGTCAATGGTCGTGTTTGCTGCCTGGATGAGGGTATTCTGGGCGGTGTCCAGGGCGATGCTGAAACTGGCCCGGTCCGCGTCGAGGCGGTCCACGGTGTTGGTGGCATCGGCCATCGCGGTGCGCAGCAGTCGGTAGGCGACCAGGAATGCCCAGGTCTCCTGTTCAAGGCCATCCACGGTGCGTGCGCGCAGGACACGTCCGCCGAGCATCGTGGATTTCAGTTCCTGGAACGAGGACTCGATTTCCCACCGCTCAAGATAACGACCGATCATCTCGGTTGCCGGGCCCTGTCGGTGGTCGGCGAGCGTGGTGGCCAGCCGGTAGTGGCTGACTTGCTTTCCAGCCTTGGCCTTGACAGTGAATTCGGCATCGATGATGCGCACCTCGGTGGGGCCGAGATGGGAGCGCTAGGATCCGTCGGGGTAGGGTTCCAGGACCGGGAGCTTGCGTCCGTTCTTGAGGCGCAACAGGAACCGGGCCCCGGTCCGGTGGATGCCGGCCAGCAGGTGTTGGGCGGCGAAATTCCAGTTCCACCCGGCTGGTCCGAGCCGCACCGATGGCCGTCGGCGCCCCTAGAGCCCGCTGGACGCCCGTGGTTGGCGGCTTTTTCGCCATGCCCCACTCGGACCGAGTCGGCTTTGGTCGGCCCGATTCGTCGCCGTTCAGGCAGGAGTGGGCATGCTGCGGCGGGCTGGCCTCATAGCTGGTGGCTACGATGGGCAGGTGGCGTCGGCAACGAGGCCGGCTTCCCTTGCGTTGGCGACTTAAACCGGAAGCGCCGTCACGTTCCGGATCTCGTGAGCGACCACGGAAATCAACGATGCCCAGCATCGCCGAATGATTTATAAACGGGAAGTCAGATCCTCATTAATGCTCGTTCTTGAATCAACTCAAACCACCCTTGTCGACGGTTTGGCACCCACCGCGGCGGCCAACGCAAGAGACAATTTCGGTGAGCAAGCCCAAGAATGCGGCGCGGGCACCTGCGATTGCCGAAATGGCCTACTTCTGGCCGACGAAACTCATCGACAAGGTTGCGGGTGCCACACGACACCATGGCTACCAGTCGGGCGTGGGGAAACCCGGCCCCGCCATGGTTACCTCGATGCTTGCTGTAGTGGGTGAGGACTGCCGTGGCATCGGGCAGGGTCAGGATCTTCCCGTCGATCGCGCAGATCAGCAGGCCGGGGAACCTCTCGCCCACCGACCCAGTGGTGGCTGCCGGGCGGCGGAGCAACTCGAAGATCTCCCGGAATGGTGCGGCACCGACCCTGCGCCGGACCTGGAACAGGGCACCGGCGGTGACCGGCTGTGCCCCGCCGGGCAGGCTGGCGCCGAGCTTGCGCCAGATGAGGGAGCATCCCAGGCTGGGGAACATGACGGAGGCCAAGAAGAAGTAGGCCACGACGCGGGTCGGCAGCGAGCGAATCCTTGCCTGGGTTTTGCCGGTGGCTTGAGGCAGGCGTTGGGTCAATTCGCCCAGGTGCCCGGCGGCAAAGCGAGCGGTGGGTGCGGTGAGAGCTTCGGGCGTGCAGAATACATGGAGCGGCGCTTTCTGGTCAGTGGATCTAGGTCGACTAACTAATTACCAGATAACGCCGCCCTTTTTGTGTCCCCGACCCGCCACGAAAGCGAAGCCTTGACCGCAAACGGGCTCCGCAAACTACACGGCATTGCGACTAGTCCCACAGGCCGTGGTCGGAGATGCCTTTGCCCCACCCGTAGGTGGCGTAGGCGCAACCGGTGGCCGCTGCCTTACCGGTCGATTCATAGATCACGAACTCGATGGTCGTGTCCGCGGCCATTATCTGGGCAGTGTAAAAGTCTGATGCCTCGCTCTGGCTGTTTGCAAGGGCCCCGACCGCGCCCGAATCAATATTGGCTGCGAGCGCCCCGGTCCCCTGCACTCTGGCCTTGATTCTCAAGCCGCCTGATCCACTCAGCTTTAATACGCCCACATCCTTGACGAATAGTGTTCGGAGGATCTTCGGTACTCGGGCGTGGGCGAAGACCATCTCACCTCCAGCCTGGACTGTGACGTTTCCACTGTTTACCGTTGACAAATACTCATAGAGGGCGGGCGCTCCGCTGGTCTGCGGAAGAGGCAGGGTCTGCCCGCCGCGTGCGATTTCCGCCCGGTAGGCCCCGTCGTTGTTGAAGCCTCGGGTACCGATCCAGAAGTCAGTACCGCCCGGCCCAATGGGGGTAACGCCAGAGTAGAGGCGTGTCGAACCGACCGTTCCCATGTCAGCAACCTTCGCCCCGCCACCCCAAATTGCGTAGAGATGTACTGAAGCGTCGAGGATCTTGTCTCTTGGGCCAATGTGGCCTTCTGAGGTTTCGTTGCCCGTGGACATCATCCACAGGGACGAGTCATCGCGGGCCTTCACTGTCCACCAGGCTTCGCCGTTCAGCCGGTAGATTGACTCGGCAACCGGGGTCGGTTTGCCTATTTCGTCACGGGGCAGCCGCCACAGTTGCCCATTTCCGGGTCGGTCTGACCCCCACGCGATGTGATCGGGGAATGACATCATGCCAATGGCGCACGCCTGCCCGTCAGGGTCGGGCATCTGCGGGTTGATGATAATCGGCTCCACGCTGGCACCGTCTGCCGTCACACGATAAATTCCCGCGCCCGGCTCGGTATCCCCCGCCATAATGCAGACCCGCCGAGATACCGGATCATAGATAGCCGAGTGCAAGTGCTTGACGCGGGCATGGTTAGTTGATTGTGACTGGCCGGGAAACGTGTAGAAAATCATGAACGACGTACCGTCATTAGTGGAGCGCCAGACACGCATATTCGGGCCACCGGGGCTAGCGTACTCGACGTAGTAGACGTATCCGGTGTTCGGGTCTTGGCACCACGACTGCGGTCCGAGAAGAATCATGCCAGGCGCCAATCCGTGCACCTGCATGAAATTAGCAGCGTCGTCGGTGGAACGCCAAATGGTCAGAGGCGCTGTGTTGTGCAGCGTAAGGATGGTGCCACTCGACAGCTTCAGGAAGCAATCTCGGTACGCTTGCTGGTTCAGAGTCTTGAATCTGCCCGACCAGTTCATTCCGCCGTCGACTGACTTGCGCATGCACATATCTCGACCAACTGCGTACACGGTGTTTCCGTCACCATATACCGGCCTGTAGCTAGAGCGAGCGTTCGGGAAAGCGCGCTTCGTGGTCAATGTTGGATTGCGCATGGGTCCAAGTACAGTGGCCCCGTTGTCAGTCTCCGCCCGATCAATCTTCGAGGCCATTGCGGCGGAAAGCGCTGCCCGGGACAGAGAATTCGGATCCGTGAGGAAAGCAGCCGTACTGGCGTCTGTGGTCGCACCGACTAGAGATTCCGGGGTGCTTGCTGATGCCGGATCTATACCTGCAGTGGCAAGAGCCGCGACGATCGAAGTCGCCAGAATCGTGCGCCGTGCCATTCCGTCAGGAGGCAATACCTGCGCTTCCTTCGCACCTGAATGTGCTTTGTTTCCTCGGTATTTGACCATGGGCCACCCAGCCACTTCCCCAAAAGTGATCTCTGTACTGAACCACGCGTCAATTCCCCAATTGACGCGGACCAGCTTCGTTGGCATTACCCTACATGACCTCACAGGGAAGAAGGAAGGGCCCCGATGCACGCTACCAAGGTCTTCCTGTTTTCGATTAGCGGCTTCGATAGTGGTTATGCCCTAGCACGGTTGATGCCTACCTTTTACCATCGTCCCCCGCAAGCTTGGACGAGCATTCGTTTCCGTGCAGGGGGCAGGCAATCCCGGCAGGTGGGCGGATACGAAGAAGGCCCGCCACCATGTGACGGGCCCATCGGTTTGGGTAGCTAAGCGAGTACTGATTCCTTTGCCTTGCGCTCGATTTGTTCGCTTTGCTTCTGCATGGACGCGGCGATTGCCAAGGCCCCGAAAAGCAATGGGAACATGGGTGGTGAACTAAATACGGCCCCAGCGATAGACTCGATCAGGAATTCGGCAAGCCACGCAACGGCCAAGACTCCCATAAACCGGTGGTAGCGGTCCACCCCTCGGCGGGCAAGCCGAAATGCGGGACGAGCCAGCATGAAAAGGCCGATGGTGTAAGCGATGGCTCCGATGAATCCGGTCTCGCCAACTATTGCCGGCCAAAACGTGTCGGATAGGAAGCCGGAGTTCTCACCGGTTCCGAGCCCATAAATCTTGTCATAGCCGAGCGCGACGTATTCCGGACTGTACTCCTGTCCGGCCAGAAATGACCCGTAGCGGGCAAACCCAACACCGAAGGGGAAAGCCAAAGCAGCCAGCTTCACCGAATCGATGTAGAAGAGCGTACGACTTGATTCTTCGGGATTAACTAAGTATTCATCGTATGTGGCCCGGACCATGCTGACGATTTCTTCACTGAAGGCGTAGGCCGCGACAGGAGCTGCCAGCACCAGGAAGGTGATGGTTATGGCTTTGCGGCCCGGCGCTGCGGCTTTGGCGGCGAGCATTCCGACGACTGCTGCGGCGAGTACTTTGCGGCGAAAGCTGAAAATAGCCCCGATGAAGGAGCCTGCCATCATGACGAGTGTGAGTGGAGATTTTCGAACGGTACTTCTATAGGCAACCAGGGCAACTGCTGCCAGCGCCATGATCGGCCCGTAGAGGCCCGGGTGTGTGAACGGCCCAATTAGGCTTGGCATCCCATAGCGGATCTGTACCCCACCGGATTCTTGGGCGAAGATCGCGTTCCAGGCCGTGGGCGCTGCGAAATTGATTGCGGTGCAGGCCAAGAGGGCCATGATGACCCAGCCGGCACTTTTGGCAAGGGGAGCGATGTCTGCTTGTTTCCAGTCCAACTGCATCATTCCGAATGCTAGGATGACACCCTTGAGCATAAGGAATCCGGATTGCGCTGCGAGCAGGGGTGCCACACCGGCGATCGCCGAGCTGATCGCTCCGAGAATGGCATAAATGAGGAACCAGCGCCCCCCTGGTAGACCGCGAATGTTCCCGGTGCCGGCTAGACGACGCAGAGTGAATAAGGAGGCGGCGAGGACGACGAACCCTTCGTCCACATAGCCGAGAACTGATATCTGTGTCAGGTGCTCGAGGGTGCCGCCGAAGAGGACGGCGAGGACACCGATCCCCGCTGCGGCCTTCTGACGGAACCAGAAGAGGCAACCACTAAGAATGGCAGCGATCCCGGCTATGGCGAGCCACGGCTCGTACGCCGCCGCCCAGGTGAGTGGGATAACGATCACCAGACAGGCGATGACGAACTTCACGTACGGGCTCCAAGCTGTTCTGGCGGTCATTTGGTCTCCGATAAGTCTACTTGGAAGATTTGCCGAAGACCGCCTCGGGTTTGTAAACGATGTGTAGCCAATCGCTGGGTACGACGCGTCTGGGCCGAAGACGATCTCCACGTAACCAGAGAAGTCCAAAACGACGACAGCCAAATTCGTTCTGACCATTTCCATCGAAGACCGCGACTCAGGTGAGAACAGCCGGAAGGATACGAGGACACCCCCCAATCGTTAGGCTGCCTAATCTCGGTCTGGTAAGAGGAACCGCCACGCACCCATCTGGCCTATGCAATCCTGCGGACGACGGGCTGAGACCAGTCGATGGTTCCGAGCCCGGCGCTGGTGTGCATGACAAGTTCCAAGCGGGTGGTGTTCGCGGGGATTTTCACTCGTCCATAGAGCACCATTTCCTTACCACCGTTATCGGTGGTCCAGAATGCTGCGGTCCTCCAGATCCCCGTCTGCGCTGATCTTGCGTCGGACATGTTCAAGTAGAACGTCCACGTCAGCGGATTGCTTTTGGCGAGTTTGACCTTGACGGCGATTTCGAATGTCTGGCCGGGCATGAACCCACTCTTCAAGACCTGACTGGTGGCGTAGGTTCCGCTCGCTGTAGTGCGTGTGAGCCGAACCCAATTCCCGTTTACTGATGGGTCTGCAATGACCCCGATCGTGCCCGACGTGCCGAGCACATTCCATGAGTCCGGACGGCCGTCTGTGTTGATATCAGCCAGCCGCGGGTTGACAAGCTGGTTGCCCACGTCCCCCATCTCCCCGGCGAGGATGACCGGGGACTGCGGCTTCCAATAAGATGCAAGTGTGGATGCAATTATGCCCCCGGCGCGCATTGCCCCTTCGGCGCTGAAGTGCAAGGCGTCGCGGTTCATGCCCGCCGCCCAATTTCCCGCGCCGTTCGACAACGGGGTGTAGATGTCCACGTAGGGAATTCCGCGCTTCGCCGCTTCCGCGGCCTGCAACGTGTTCCAGTCCTTGGTCTTCTGCATCACGGTGTCACTCGAAGTGATCGGGGGGACGGAGACGATGGCCAGCGCTATGCCGTGCCCGGTGATCTTGTCCCAGATCTTCCGCGTCGTTGCGAGCATCGCACCGAGTGAGTACAGCGAGCTGGTGATATTGTTCGTGCCCCCCATGAAAATAACCCGGTCGGGGCGCTTGGACAACACCTCCGCGTGAAGCCGGGCCAGCATATTCTCAAGCTTGTCCCCGCCCACACCAGCGTTATCAAGGCGGGCGATGACCTGCCCGGATAGGACGCAAGCTTGCTCGAAGGGCGAAGTTTGCACCGCCGGGGTTTTAGTGCCGAACGTGTCGTCGGTATTTGAATCCCCGAGTCCAATGGTCCAGTTTCCGTTGAGCCGATGCGCGAAAACCTGCACCGCTGCGAACGCTTCCGAGGTGGCGAAGCCGGAGATGAGAGCTTCGTTTGCGGGGCTCCCTTCCGTGCTCACCTGGTCAGCAATTGTAGTGGTCAGCGCGGTTCGGGACAGTGACCTCGGGCCCGCAAGGAGAGCAGCTATCTCGGCGTCTGTTGGCGCGCCGCCTATAACTTCCCCGGCCGTGGAAGGTTTCACCGTTTTTCCTACCGCCGACGGTGCACCAGCAGCGGCAAAAGCCGCGATCATCGGAGCTGCCAGTATTGTGCGACGTGCCGTCCTAGCGGGAGCTAGGACTTGCGGTTCCATCTCGCTCGAATGTGCTTTGTTTCCTGGGTGTTTCGTCATTAGCCAGCCACTTCCCCAAAAGTGTTCCCTATGCGGTACCGAGCCAATTCCCCAATTAACGCGGGCCGCTTCTTTGGCATCACCTTACGGTACCGAAATGGGAAGAGGAAGAGCCCGCATGAGCGTTACCGGGAGCTGTGATTTTCGGCAGATGGTTGCGGAGTAGGGTTGTCATCATGGGAATTGTTGAGAAGCTTGTTTATCGCCGCCGCTCGAAGTTGGCGCGTGCCGTTCTGTCGTTCATGTTTGGCATTGATTGCCCGGCCGAAGTGCGCGTAGGAGAGGGCTTGACGCTTGTCCACCGTGGACGCGGGACGGTCATCTACCCGCTCACCACACTCGGAAAAAACGTGCGCATCTACCATCAGGTGACGCTTGGACGGAAGGACGCGCATCTGCCCATCGAGCAGTCCAAGATGGAGCGCCTAGTTATCGGTGACGATGTGGTGATCTTCCCTGGAGCGAAGGTGCTTGGCGGGGACGGAACGACCAGCATTGGCAACGGCACGATTATCGCCGCCAATGCTGTCCTGATGTCCTCAACGGGCCCAAACGAGATTTGGGCTGGAATTCCCGCCCGCAGGGTCGGGCTGCGCACGGACTAGATGAACGGCTGATCTTGCTCGCCGCGTTAGTTGGTGGGTCGCCGCGTTGCGTCCGTCAATGATGCGCCTGGTAGCGACCAATTCCTCGAGGTCCGCCGGGACCAGTGCCCTAAATTCGGCCCACTCGGTGAGCAGCAACACCAGGTCTGCATCCTTCACGGCCTCGGGCAGGTCGTTGGCGTACTGCAGCCGCGGGAAGCGCTCGGCCGCGTTCTTGTTGCCTTTGGGGTCATAGACCAACACGTCGGCGCCGGCGTTGAACAGCCGGACGGCAATATCCAGCGCCGGGGAATCGCGCACGTCGTCGGAGTCGGGCTTGAAGGTGACTCCAAGAACCGCGATGCGGGCACCCACCAATTTGTCGTTGAGCATCGTCTGGGCCAGGCGGACCACGCGTTCGCGGCGGCGCAGGTTGATCTCGTCGACCTCGGCGAGGAAACCCATGGTGTGGGTCAGGCCCAGCTCGCTCGTGAGGGCCTGCAGCGCACGGATGTCCTTGGGCAGGCAACCTCCACCGAAGCCCACGCCGGCGTTGAGGAACTTGCGCCCGATCCTCGCGTCATGGCCCAGCGCATCGGCCAGCACCGTGATGTCCCCGCCAATGGTCTCGGTGACCTCGGCAAAGGAATTGATGAAGGAAATATTGGTGGCCAGGAATGCGTTGGCGGCCACCTTGACCAGTACGACTGTCTCGGAGTCCGTGACGATCCAGCGGTCTGGACATGCCACGCCGCGCAATGAGTGGAAGTCGCGGATTGCCGGGAAGCATTTCAGGTGAAATGCTGTTAATCTTGACCAATTTTCGATCGAATTAATGTAACAAATGACCTAAAATCGTGGAGGTGGAAAGATGGCGGTAATAACTACGCAACCTCCCCTCCCGTTCGCACCCGTGGCCAACTCGAAATCCATTGGCGAAGCCGTGTCCATGACCGAAAATGAGGATGGCGGTCAGGTCTTTATCTACGGCACCCTGAGCTATGTATGGGATGCCCAGGACGAAGCCATGCGCCGCATGGTCGCGGTGCGGCTCTGGCAGCTCAAAGCAGCAGCCGTCGCAGAGATCGCCACCGCATTCGGCATCCAGGAAGACACGCTCTGGAGGTGGAACCGAGCCCTGAAGGGCCAGGGAATCACCGCATTGATCAGCCAGAAACGCGGACCCACGGGCGGTTCCAAGCTCACCGACGAGCTCATCACCCGCATACACCAGCTAAAAAAGGACCAGCCTGGCCAATACGCGCATCGGCCAACAAGTCGGCGTATCGGAATCCAGTGTCCGCCGCGCACTAACCCTGATCGCCGCCACCGACGAGGCACCGGAACCGATCCAAGGGCTCATGCCCGCACCCCCGGCGCAACCCCTCACGGAACCGGTCCTGGCTGTTCAGGAGGAACTGCCCCTTCTCCCGGCCCCGATCGATCGCACCATCGAACGCCTAGCGGTTTCGGTGAACAAGACCGAACTCACCGGCGTCGCCCCGGTCTTCGCACCGGCCGCACGCGTCCCCCTCGCGGGCATGTTCTTCGCCTTGCCTGCCTTGGAAACCACCTCACTGCTCACCAGCGCCGCGACGACCTTCACTGATCTGTCCCGCAGGTTCTACGGCCTGAACACCTTCCTGCTCGAGGGCGTGCTGCGGACTTTGGTCGGGGAACCACGCGCCGAAGGCGCCACCCGTCTGGACCCGACCGCGTTCGGCAGGATCATGGGAATAGACCGCGCCCCGGAGGTCAAGACGATCCGCCGGCAACACCACGATCTGGTGGA
This sequence comes from Paeniglutamicibacter sp. ORCA_105, assembly GCF_045798545.1. NCBI lineage: Bacteria > Bacillati > Actinomycetota > Actinomycetes > Micrococcales > Micrococcaceae > Paeniglutamicibacter > Paeniglutamicibacter sp. ORCA_105. The sequence continues at coordinate 28,599 of NZ_JBIXLM010000045.1, forward strand.
TACCGGCAAGATCCCGGAGCTGATGTCGTTGATCGCCTTCACCCGCTTTGAAGCCTTGAAAACCTCGGACACCGAATGCCTCGCGGTCCTTTATTTTGACGGGCCTACCCGCGCCTACGAAGGCAAGAAGAAGATCGCGAAGATCCACTCCACCCGGATGAAGATGGCCGTCCCAGCCACGGAGTAAACCTGGGTGTCCGCCGCCAACGGGGATCCACTATTCATGGTCATGGCCGAGCCCAGTGCTTCCCTGGTTTCGGAGCTGAAGAAACTCGTCCCTGAGTTGCGGAAGATGATTGGGGATGAGCGGCGGATGCTGGTCGGTTTTGACCGCGGCAGCTGGTCCCCAACGCTCTTCGCCCATATGCATGCGCAGGGTTTGACGTGCTCACCTGGCGCAAGGGCACCACCCCGGATCTCAAGGAATCCTTCTTCTCTCCGGTCACCCACATTGATGACCATGGCACCAAGTACACGTGGGATCAGGTGGCAGATACCGAGGTCGAGGTGCTGCTGAACGCCAAGACCGGCGAAACGATGTGGATGCGGCAGGTCTCCCAAATCGTTCCCCTCACCAAAGGTGAGGGAACTCGCCAGATCCATATCCTCACCACCCTCGATACCCAGAAAACTATGGATACCGCTGAAGTCGTTTATCGCATGGCGGCACGGTGGAGGCAAGAGAACTACTTCCGATTCGGACGTGAGCGCTTCGCCCCGGACGCCCATGATTCCTAGCTGAGCATGGAGGATGATCCGCTGCGTTTGGTGCCGAATCCGGCCAAGGCGAAAGCGAAGCTGGTACTGCAGAACGCTCGGGCGCAGCGCGATGCTGTCGATAACACAGTGACCGCCACGTTGCTGACGCTGAACACTCCGGAGCCCGGCACCGCAGGCATCACGATCACCAACCAGATGCATAACGACATCAATGCACCCCTGATCAAGGCCGAGAACGCGGTGATCGCTGCCGAGGATGCGTATCAGCAGCTGGAAGCGCGCGTGCCCCTGGGTGAAGCTCGTCCCGGTGCCCAGGTGTTGGATACGGAGATGAAGCGGTTCGCTCACATCATCCGCATGGCCGCGTTCAATAATGCAGTGACCTTGGCTCGGGAGATTCGGATCAATACCGGCTACAAGCGGGCAGGCCGGGAGGCGCACAATCTGGTGCGAAAGATATTCACGCAACCGGGCGATATCGACCCGACCGCTCCTGGGTATTTGACGATCACGTTGGATCCGATGCCGACCAAGCGGGAAACCGTTGCGGTGCAGGAACTATGTGTGAGCCTCACCGAGACCCAAACCCGGTACCCGGGCACCGATCTGATCCTGCGTTATGGCATCAAGGAACGACTCTGAGGTGAGCTGAATTAACTCGGGTCAAACCATCGATGTCCAGACCCCTGGAGCCCGGAACCACAAACGCCAGGATCCCCTACAACTCGGGGATCCTGGCGTTCCGTTCAACGCAACTTCTCTAAAGTGCAGCCGCGAAATCCTTCAGCCAAGGAACGAGGCCTGGTCCAATGTCTTTGCGCTCGGCAGCAAGCGAAATGACTGCTTGAATGTAGCTCAGTTTATCTCCTGTATCGTAACGACGCCCGCGGAAGACTACAGCGTGGACACCGGACCCCTCTCCGTCTGAGACGGCCAACGTTTCCAGTGCGTCAGTGAGCTGAATCTCCCCACCGCGCCCGGGTGCTGTTTCCTCTAGAACGGAGAACACGCGAGGGTGGATCACATAGCGGCCAATGACAGCCAGATTCGACGGAGCGTCCTCGACTGAAGGTTTTTCGACCAATCCGTTAACCCTCACATAGTCCTCACCTTCTACGGCACTGACATCGGCACAACCGTATGCACTAATCTGCAACGGGTCGACTTCCATAAGGGCAATGACCGATCCACCGGTCTTCATCTGGACATCAATCATGACGGACAGGAGTTCGTCGCGTTCATCGATGAGATCATCACCAAGTAGAACGGCAAACGCCTCATTGCCTACGTGCTGTTTCGCACATAGAACTGCATGTCCGAGCCCTTTTGGATCCCGCTGGCGGATGTAATGGATTTCACCAAGCTCGGTAGCTTCTTGAATGCGACGCAACTTCTCCGTATCGCCTTTGGCTTCGAGCGTTGATTCAATAAAAGGAACACGATCAAAATGGTCTTCAAGAGCTCGTTTGTTGCGCCCAGTGATCATCAATACATCGGTGAGCCCCGCATTCGAAGCCTCCGCAACAACGTACTGGATGGCCGGTTGGTCAACTACTGGGAGCATTTCCTTGGGCATTGCTTTGGTGGCTGGAAGAAAGCGGGTTCCGAGACCGGCAGCCGGGATAACAGCCTTAATTACACGCGTACTTGATTTCATTTCTAGATTTTACATCATGAAATGTGCAATTGTAAAAACGTTGGAACCATATTTTATTACGCTTTTCATCGGTAATAAAACTCCAATCCAACGTGACCACGGCGCCGTCTTAGATGCAGAGCGGGTCTCCGAGGTCCAGAGGATTGCCGTCGACCGTTAGTGACGCCTCGAGGCAGAACTGCTGCCTTGTCCCCGGCGGGATGACCAGCGCTGTCAACGCCGTGGATGTGTCCTGGACCTCGACCCACTGGGCCAGTTCGGATTCCGGATCGCCCTTCGGATAGAACTCGGCTTTCATGCCATTGCCGAACGCGCGACCATCATTGCGCAACACCCGGCCCCACATCGCCTTGCAGTCGTGCGAGAACACGATCTCCACCTGGGTGTCCCGCGCCCGGCGTTCGGAGGCAACGACGATCCCGTCCTTCGTACAGGGGGTGTCCAACACGTTGCTGCCGGTCGCCGCTGGACGGGTGTCCCCGCCGTCGTTCGCGGCGAGCGTTCTGGTCGCTACGTGCCCGGCGGTAATTCCGGCGAGCAGCACACCGGTCAGGACAAGGGCCATCTTTCGGGAGAGAAGCCTCCGCGTCCGACCGTGCCCTGGAACTAGCCCAAAACCGCCAGCCTGCTTGGGTGCCTCAACTTGGCCACTGTGCTGGTCGCCGGACTCGTTGTGGTGACCAGCCAGCTCGTTGGCCGCGCCGGAAGCATGATCTCGATCAGGGTTTCCCGTCCCGGGCTCCGAAACCTGCCCGGCAGAGTGCAAGGGAACCAGTCCGTCCGTTGCCTCCAGCCGCAACAAACTGTCGCGTTCGATCAGGAGCGGTTCCGGGTCGCGGTCCAGACCCGCCATGATCCCCAGCACCGTGCGGGCACTGGGAATCCGCACACCCCTCATCGCGTCACTGACCGCGCTCTTGGAGATCCCGCCGCGGTTGGCAATGTTTTGGTACGTCGGCAGGCCGGCGAGCTCGAGCTCCTCGCGCAGCAACCGGCCGAAGCGTTCGGCACCAGATTCGTTGCTTTTGCCCGCAGTAGCTGCGGGACTCCCCAATTCATCCATGATGATTAACTTCCCCCCTGTCACAGGACGTTTCATCCCATGACTATCCAAACCCTAATACGTCCAACGTCGGTTAGGAAAACCGGTGTGGAAAATGAAGTAGGGCGGGACGATTCCCCCTATGGAGTATCGTCCCGCCCTGTCTTCAGGAATTGGCGTTTAGCCGCGGTGTGTGCCCACGTACGCCTTCCTGCGGTAAAGCACAAACCCACCCAGGATCAACGCGATCGCCGCGGCACCGAGAGGAATGATTGCCGCCCCGGTGCTCGCCAGCGAACCTTCGCTGTCCCCGGGCGCCGCCGGGTCGACCGTGGACTCGGTCGGCGCAGCTGATTCGGTGCTGGATTCGGAACCCTCAGTAGCAGTGGGTTCCGTGGGGCCCTCCGTGGAGGTTGCATCCGGAGATTCTTCAACCGACGGGTCGGTTGAAGAGGCCATGATGGAGATGCGGTCCCAGCCCACCAGGGAGCCGTCTTCCAGGAAGACGGCAATCCGGTGATTGCCCACGAGTCCGGCCGGCAGCGCCACGGACACGATGCCGCCGGCACCCACCGTTTCGTTGCCCAGCAGGACCGGCTTGGAGAACGCATAGACATTCACCTTCTGGCCCTCGTCGGCGCCGGTAACCACGATCTCGATCCGGTCACCCGCCTTCGCGTTCCCCGGAACCGTAATACCGATCCCGGCTTCCCCTACGAGGTCTACCTCGTTCGGTTCAATCGGGCTCTCGCCCTCACCGGGCGTTGGTTCCTCAGTCGGCTCCACAGTCGTAGTCGGTTCCTCAGTCGGCTTGTCTGACGGAGTCGGCTGCTCAGTCGGCTTGTCCGACGGAGTCGGCTCTTCGGTCGGCTGCTCAGTCGGCTTGTCCGACGGAGTCGGCTCTTCGGTCGGCTCCTCAGTCGGTTCCGCGGAAGGCACCGGTGTCGGAGTCGGCTCTTCGGTCGGTTCCGCGGAAGGCTCCGATGTCGGAGTCGGCTCCTCAGTCGGTTTGTCTAACGGAGTCGGCTCCTCAGTCGGTTTGTCTGACGGAGTCGGCTCCTCAGTCGGCTCCTCGGAAGGCTCCGGTGTCGGAGTCGGCTCCTCGGAAGGCTCCGGTGTCGGAGTCGGCTCCTCGGTCGGTTCCTCGGAAGGCACCGGTGTCGGAGTAGGCTTCGGTTCCTCGGGCGGAGCCGGCATGGTCATGATCCGCCCGGCTTTCGACACCGTGGACCCGACTGCGTTGTGTGCGGTGACCAACACACCGTACTCGTCTGCAGGAGCCAGACCGTCAACGGTCACCGTGGTTTCGGTGACGATATCGATGGTGTGGAACGGCGTGCCGCCATGCCACACCTGAACGGTGTAGCCGGTGATCGGTGATCCACCGTCGTTAGGAGCAGCCCAGTTGACCACGGCATTCTCGTGGGTGGCGCTGGTCCAGACGAACCAGATCTTGGCGGGCGCGGTGGCCGGCGCCGTGATGGTGCGGAACACCTTCTCCGCGGCGACCGAACCGCCGACCGCGTTGCGCGCGACGACCGTCACGGTGTATTCCGTCCCGGCTTCAAGTTCCTCGAATGTCGCCGAGAGCTCCGATTCGGTGGAAACCGAATCCAGCGCTGTGTCACCGAGGCTGAGGTTGACGGTGTAGCCGGTGATGGCCGAACCGCCGTCGTGCGGGGCCTTCCACTTCACCGTCGCGGATTCATGCGTCGCCTCGACCGTGATCTCCGAGACCGCGGCAGGAGCCGTGGCCGGTTCAGCC
>NZ_JBIXLM010000046.1:0-33600 GCF_045798545.1 Paeniglutamicibacter sp. ORCA_105
TCCCGGTCAGTAAACCGGACCCTCGGGCCTGGCCTCCAGCGGCACGTCCTCCGGAGTCCCCAGGGTCTTGCGGTCGCGCAGCACCCAGGCGAGCACGGCGGTGGCAATCACGGCAACGGCGGTGGCGAACAGGTTCATCCCGGGAATCAACGGGACCAATACGAAGATCACCACAGCCGATACGGCCAAGGCGATCACCGCGGAGCGCGGTGCCTTCTGACTCACGATGGCCTGAATGATTACGGCGCCCAACACGGTGGGCAGGATGTACAGCTGGACGGTCTGCACGATATCGGTGGGAATCACACTGACCAGCCACGTTCCCAGCAGGCCCACGAAGATGAACAGCGAAGTCAGGTGGACTGCAGCCGCACCGCAAATGGCGGCAACCGCGGCCAGCTCACCCTTGCGGGTGCCCGGCTTCACCCCGATGGTCGATTGCGCGATCATGGCAGCAGGAAGGAGCTTATTGGAAATGTTGCCGATCATGAACGCCTGGTACATCGAGGAGGCGCCAAGGATCGGGAAGTAGGTCAACGGCTCCACAATCCAGATCACGCCGAAGACGGCGGCCAGCGCGGCGAAGGCCGTCAGGACGGAGGAAAGCTCGATGTCCAACCCGGAAAAGAAGACCAGGTAGGTCGGGGCCGCCAGGGAGAGGATGAGGCCGATGATCATAGTGATCCGGCCCCAGCGGGAGGTGGTTTTGTCGAAGGCGCTGAGCGCCTGGTGCAGTTCTGCTGTCTTACTCATCATGTGCTCCTGAAATTCTCGGCTGCGCTAAACGCGGGTTGCTGCGTAGGTGATGGTGAGGGCCAGGATGATGGCTATGCCCAAGGCCCATTCCTTGATCCACGGCTTGTTCACCCGTTTGGCGATGACCATCAGGACGGTCATGATCGCCGCCGAGGACAGGAATGCAACCACATGGATCCACGACTTGGGCAGTTCGGCCATGCCCAGAACCATGAATGCGGCCATCATTGCGGCACCGGGGACCACCAGCATGATGGCGGGGTTGACCTTGCGCAGTGCCGAGTCGCCGCGCTTGAGCAGCGGGGTGAAGATGAGGGTGGCGATCATCCACATGGCACCGCCGAGGCTCATCGCGGCCAGGGCCAGGCCGAAGACGGCCTGGGTGTAGGTGGGGCCACCGAGTTCGGCTCCCACGGTTTTGGCGGAGATTGCGGCAGCGGCGGTTTCGTAGGACACCGACCCGATCAGGCCGATGCGCACGAGCACGGCAGGTGTGCCGAAGATCGTCAGCAGTGCGACGGCGACCAAGACCACGGCCAGCGAGGGACCCAAGGCGGAGATGGCGCCGGCTCGGAAGCTGGTCTTGAGTTCTGCCTGCGTCATTCCGATATGAGGCGCGGCGATGCGGGCGGCCTTCATGTAGATGATGCTCTGGACGATGATGACCAGGAAGACGCCAATGGCGCAGGCCCAGAGGATCGGCGAGTTGGCAACGGCGAGGATATCCGTGGAGTTGTTGTCCACAACTGCGGGCAATATGGCAGGTACGTGCATGGGGGAGTTCTACCGTTCATCGAAGGGTTCAGTGCGGTGATTGCTGGCCATTGATGATGCCGGTTGCCACCGTGCCCGCTCTGTCCTGAACCTGAAAGTGAAACCAGTGCCCCATGGCACTGGTGTGCTTCGTCGGTGAGCCACCTGTCCCGGCGGCTGCTCTCCAGAGTTTCCTCACGCGGCTGTTCCTGGTACCTGAGAGATTGCGGGTGCTTGCCCCTTCGGTGCCCGAGTGGTGTCCGGGACTCTCCAGCCGCGCGTGATCGGAAGACTATTCAGTTGTCGGCGGCTGCTTTACCGCTTGGGACCACAATACTTGACGTGGGTCACAGTGACTCTTTTGTGTCACGACCGAACGGTCATGAATATGTGTTTCCGATCCGGAGCCGGACGGTGTAGGGGCCTGAGAGCGTGGCCGGTCCCCAACCAAGCTCCCGTATCGAATGGAACTCGGGCTGACAAGTGTTCCCTCGTGATGCGTTGGTGGATACCCTTTGACAGTCGGCATCCCTTCTTACCCTGGCCCCCCATGTTGCCGAGTGGCCGAAGCACACGCACGGGCCGATTGCCCACCAAAGCGCCACACACGGAATCACGGAGGTTTCATACATGTCTGCCAACAAGGAAACCGTCAGGAAGTACATCGACGGATTCAACAAGTCGGATCATGCCCAGATCCTGTCGTGCCTGACCGACGACATTGAATGGACGGTCTTTGGCCACTTCCGGCTCAGCGGCAAGGATGCCTACGACCAGGCGATCGAAAGCCCCGACTTCAGTGGGCCGCCGGTACTGGAAATAGTGCGCTTGGTCGAAGAGGGCGACGTGGTGATGGCCGAACTGTCCGGCGAGGCGCACCGGGCCAACGGCGAGATCATGCGCATGGCCATGGGAGAGGTATTCGTGATGCGCGATGCCTTGATCGCCGAACGCCGCGCCTTCGTCATCGAACTGACCGAGAGCGAGTACAAATAGACGCCGGTCCTTGTTGATCCCACGCCGCGTGACCCGCAGGTCACCGCGCATCTGGGATAGGTTCTTAGGAGGGCAACGGCAGCCGTGTTCGGGTGGCCGGGCGACGACTACGGGATGGGTAACTGGATGAGACTGCGGGAATTCGTCGGTGCGGGACTGGACATCGTCTCGGGTGCATTGACTCCATTCATCGCCGATCTTCTTGCCCGACAGAACCAGGCGGCCGGCTGGACCGGGCTGCTCGGTCGGCTCGACGATGCCCTGGGATCCGCAGCTTCGTCCGACCCCAAATTGTCCATTCAACTCGACCGGCTGATCGCCGCGCCCGGCACCGTGGATCACCTGATCGAACTTTCGCCTCAGCAACATCGGTTGGCCCTTGAATTGCGGGATCTGGGCAAGGCGTGGGAACACGGGGCAGGGTTTGGCGCCGACACCGTCCAGCGGGGCCTGCAGGCCTGCTCGGAGTTCCTGCGGTCCCTGGAGCTGGAGCACCCGGCACGGCGCGTGGAGGACCTGGCCGCTGCCGCGGCACACCGAGTCGATGATCCTGACGCACTGGAGGACGCCGATTCCGATTCGGGAACGAGCGGGAACGGCGGGCCCCTCCGGGTCGAGTTCGCACACAGCCCATCGGTCAACTACGCCACGGCCTACACCCATGCCCGCATCCTCGAACGGGTGGTGCTCGAGAACCGCGGCGAGCAGCCTCGAAGGGTACTCGTGACTGCGGTGGTGATGAGCGCCAACCTGCCGGTCTCCGCGGTGGCAAAGCACAGCCTGGACTTGCCGCCCGGAGTGAGCACGCTCCACGACCTGGACGTGGTGTTGGATCCGGCGACCTTCGCCCGGATCGATACCCGCAGTCCGGGAAAACTCATCGTGCGGGTGGCCGAAAACGGAAAATTGGTCGCCGAGGCATCCGGCGAGGTCGAACTACTGCCGGCAAGTTATTGGCCGGGTTCAGGAACCCAGGCCAACGCCGAGCTGCTGGCCGCGTTCGTGCAACCACAGCACCCGCTGCTCGCAGAGATCCTCTCCGAAGCCGGGGACCTGTTCCGCATGCGCACCGGCAACGAAACCCACGACGCCCGCCAGGGCGGTGCGGAGCGGGTGGACCAATCCGTCGAGTGCATTTTCGAGGTGCTGTGCGCCCGCGGCATCCGTTTCGGCAATCCCTCGGCACATTGGGATCTGGCGGATCTCGGGGGAAAGTACATCCGCGGCGCCCAGGAAATCCTCACCGAACGGATCGGGAGTGCCCTGGACACCACGCTGCTGATGTCCGCGCTGCTCGAGCGCGTGTCCATCAACTCCGTGGTTTGGTTGGCGAAAGGCGATGCGTTCCTGGCCTATTGGCGCACCCCGGACGGTGCGCTGCCCAGCAGCAGTCTCGATGCAGAAGGTGCCCGCGCGCTGGTGAACTTGGTCGACGCCGACCACCTGCGCATCGTGGAGACCACCGCAATCACCACCGACAGGCGTTCGTCCAATGCGGAGGCCTCGGCCGCGACCAAGGAAAAATACGCGGGGCCTTCCGCCGCGGCAGAGACGCTGGCCTACGCCATTGACATCCGGCAAGCCCGGCGCAGCGGCATCAACCCGCTTCCGGCACACGGAGTCTCGGAGTTCGGCAAACCCATGGTCGTGGAGTACCGGGCGGCCCGGTCCGACACCCTCGAACGCTTCTTCAAGGAAAAGTCCGAACGGCGGATTTCCGCCCCTTCCTCAACGGGCAAGACGGCGCCGCCGCGCATCTCCGCGTGGAAGAACGGGCTGCTGGATCTTTCGCTGCGCAATCGCCTGCTGAATTTTACCGAGCGCTCGCGCCTTCCGCTGGCGATCCCCGACTCCGTGGTGGCCGGCCTCGAGGACCTGGTCAACAACGGCAGGTCCATCGAGTTGCTGCCCGCGGACGAGATCGGCGCGCTCGAGGAGCAACGCTACAAATCCGGGACGCTGCTGCCGGTCGAGCGCCGGATCGAGCTGCTGCTATCCCGCGGCAGGGCCTACACCCGGCTCGACGCCGGAGCCTATCTCTCACGGCTTCGCCGCCTGGCCAGCCAGGCCAAGAGGATCGTCGACGAGAGCGGCGCCAACAACCTCTACCTGGCCCTGGGCTCACTGCACTGGTCAATGGACGGGCGCGCCCTGCGTTCCCCGTTGTTCTTGGTGCCGATCAACCTGCGGCCTGCAGGACGCGGCAAGCACTTCCGCATCGAAATCGACGAGACCGGTTCCTCCACCCCGAACTATTGCCTGAGCGAAAAACTGCACGAGCAATTCAACCTGCGCGTCCCGGGCTTCGAGGACCCGGCCCGAGATGATTCGGGGATCGACCTCGAAGCCGCACTAAGTGCGTTGCGCGATGGGCTGGCGGCCGCAGACCTTCCCTTCCATGTGGAGGGAACGGTGGACGTGGCGATCCTGCAATTTGCGAAGTTCAGGATGTGGCGCGACCTGGACGAGAACTGGGAAACCTTCATGTCAGCGCCACTGGTCAGGCACCTGGTGGATTCCCCGACCAATGAATTCAACGACCCGGCGGGCGCCGACGTCGCGGAGCCGACCGTTGACCTTGACCAATTGGCCGCCAAGCTCCCCGTCCCGGCGGATGCGTCCCAGCTGGAGGCTGTCGCCGCCGCGCACGCAGGGCGCACCTTCGTGCTCGAGGGTCCTCCCGGCACCGGCAAGTCCCAGACCATCACCAACCTGCTGGCGCACGCCATGGCCTCCGGGCAGCGGGTGCTCTTCGTTGCGGAGAAGCGGGCTGCACTCGAGGTGGTGAGCAAGCGCCTGAACGAGGTGGGGCTGGGCGAATTCGCCCTCGACCTCCATGACAAGGGTTCGTCCCCGAATGCGGTGCGCGCCCAGATCAAGGCCTCCCTTGACCACTTGGTCTTTGCCGACGAGGCGGGGATGGAATTGGCGACCAACGACCTGGCATCCTCCGTGCACCGGCTGGCCGGGTACGCGAGGGACCTGCACGCGAAAAACACGGCAGGTTATTCCGCCTACGGCGCGCACAACAGTGCCTTGTCCATGGACCCGTCCATCCCCGCACTGCCGATTCCCGAGCGCTTCGCCGCGCAGGCCGGGGAAGCGGAGGTCGGCGCGGTACGCGAAGCCCTGGTGGGGCTGGCCGAAACCGCCGAGCCGGCTCGCCCGCGGGATGAACACCCATGGGGATTTATCGGCGGACCGATCACCGGCGACCAACAGCTACCCCTGCGTGAAGCCGCCAGGGCACTCGATGCGGCCCTGGCGGGTACTGTGCAGCTGAGGAACGCCACCGACGTGGCTTCGCTCGTGGAATGCGCCCCGGTAGCCGAAGACCTGCGACGGCTGGGCCGGCTGCTGGAGGGCAAGGTCGCGGTTCCGGTCCTCGACGCGGCGGCCACGCCCGAATGGCAGTTGCGCAGCAAGGAATTGCTGACCGAAGCCACCTCGCTGGTCCAAGGCATGGGCTGGCTGACGGATGTCGTGGAGCCCTCCGTGCTGGAAATGGATCTTGCCCCGGTGCACGAGGCCGCCATGATTGCCAACAGGTTCGGGTTCCTGGGCCTGGGCCGGAAGAAGCGCCGCTTGCAGGTCATCGCCGAGCACTTCGGGGAACAATGGATTGGTACCGAGGAGCACGCGCAGCACCTCGTGGCCACGATCGAAGCCATGATCGAGACCCGGGCGCAGTGTGCGAAGCTCGTGGCGGGCCTGGGCGAACTTCCAGGAATAACCCTGGACGGGCACTGGAACCCCTTTGCCGAAGGGGACATCCAGGCGCTCGACCAGCAGCGCTCGAGTCTGGTGCAGCTGGCCGGACAGTTGTCGCAGTCCGGCGGTTCGGGCCGGGACACGGTCTACGCGGCATCCCTGCGCGCGGTCCTCGAGCGAGACGTACCTGCCGCACCGGCGCTCGCCGGCGAACTGGACTCGATTGCTTCAGCCTGGGACACGTTGCGCGAGACGATCCCGTCCGAACTTCGCACACCCTCGGCCTGGCCTGACACCGCTGGGTTCCTGGGCCGGTTCAAACGCACCACGGAAGACCGGGGAACCGGGCGCACTGCAGAGCTCGGGCTCGAACGCTGGATAGCATTTGTCACCACCCTGGAACCCCTGAAGGCCAACGGGCTGGAGGCCGCCTGGTTGCAACTTGCCAGCGGAAGCTTCGCGGCCGAGAACGCGCTGCGGGGATTCCTGCGCGGCACCGCCGAATCCGCGCTGGCCGAACGGTTGGCCACCCACGGGCTGGATGAATTCAGCGCCGACACCCAAACGCGCACCATCGCGCGATTCACCTCCTCATCCAGTCAGTTGCGCCAGCACGTGGCCAAGTCCCTGCCCGAACGCATCACCCAGCAGCGGACCGAGAAGTTGAAGGAATCCGAGAAGCGCGTGGGGGAGCTTGCCCGTCAGCTCGAACGCCGCCGGGGAGGGCTGAGCGTGCGCCAACTCATGGACTCCTACGGGGACCTGGTCACCACCATCCTGCCGTGCGTCTTGGTCAGCCCCGATTCCGCGGCTCGGTTCTTCCCGCCGCGGGCGGGTGAATTCGACATCGTGGTCTTTGACGAAGCCTCGCAGATCCGGGTCGCCGACGCGATCGGTGCCCTGGGCCGGGCCAAGTCAGCAGTGGTGGTGGGAGATTCCAAGCAGATGCCGCCGAGTTCCTTCGCCGAGGTCTCCATTGACGTCGGCGATGACCCGGAAGCGGAGCTGTTGGTTGCCGACGAGGAATCAATCCTCAGCGAATGCGTCATGGCTCGGGTGCAACGCCGCTGGCTGTCCTGGCACTACCGCAGCCAGGACGAATCGTTGATCGCCTTCAGCAACAAGCACTATTACGACGGCAAGCTCTCCTCCTTTCCGTCTCCGCGCAACGGTGCCGCGCACGCGGGCCACGACGGCTATGGCATTTCGCTGGTGCGGGTCGAGGGCACCTTCCACCGCAGCGGGGCCTCCGAGGTGCTGCGCACCAACCCGGTGGAGGCCCGAGCCATCGTTGCGGAGATCAAGGCCCGATTCGACGCCTCACCAACTGCCACGCCGTCCATCGGGGTGGTCACGTTCAATGCCCCGCAACGGGATTTGGTCGAGTCCCTGCTGCGCGATGAGCCGGACGAACGTCTCGGTGCCGCCCTCGATGCGGACGACGAGGGGTTGTTCGTGAAGAACCTGGAGAACGTGCAGGGCGACGAACGCGACGTGATCCTGTTTTCCACGGCCTTCAGCCCCAACGAGCGCGGACGGCTGCCGCTGAACTTCGGTCCGCTTAACAACGTTGGGGGCGAGCGTCGCCTGAACGTTGCCGTGACCCGCGCCCGTCGCCAGGTTGTGGTCTTCTCCAGTTTTGACCCGGCCGACCTGCGTGCCGAGGATTCCTCGGCCCTGGGCATCAAGCACTTGCGCGCCTACCTGGATCTGGCCGCGGAGGGAACCCACGCCCTGGGCAACGGGTCGGCCTCGGCCATCGCACGCGATCGGCACCGCGAACAGGTTGCAGCGGCGTTGAAGGAGCGCGGGCATGTGGTGGCCACGAACGTCGGGCTCTCCGATTTCAGGATCGATGCGACGGTGGCCGCCCCCGACCGTCCCGAGGAACCCCTGATGGCGATCCTGTTGGACAACGAGCCGTGGGCAGGTCGCAAGACGGTGGGGGACCGTGACGGTTTGCCGCAGGACGTCCTGCGCAACCTGCTCGGCTGGGAATCGGTGGTGCGGATCTGGCTGCCGGCGTGGCTGAAGGATGCGGAATCGGTTCTCGACTCCATCGACGGTGAACTGGAGAAGGCGGCGAAGGCGCGGTCGAACAGGGAAGCGGCACCGCGCACGGGTTCTGCGGAAAACGGCAAGGCCGAAGCCTCCGTCATTGCTGGCAAGGCCGTGCCGCAGGCGGCGTCCGAGCGGGAACAACGCAGCTATCCGGGCAAGGCCATACCCTTCAAGCCGTGGGTCTTCCGACAGGTCGGGAAGCTCAGCGAACTGGACGAGCTCAGGGGTGCCGCAGGCAAGAAGAAGGCGGCTGCCCTGTTGGCCGAGATCGTGGAAGCGGAGGGACCGATCCAGCGCAGCCGCCTGGCCAAGCTGGCCATCAACGCATACGGCTTGGGCAGGGTCTCGGCGGCCCGGGAAAAATCGATGCTGGCAGCGCTGGACAAGAAATCCCATTGCACCGACACGGACGGATATATCTGGCCGGCCAAGCAGGAGCCGGCCGGCTGGCTCGATTTCCGGACCGACTTCGGCGCGCACGATCTGAACATCGAGGACATCAGCCTCCGGGAGATCTCCAACCACATGTGTGCCCAGGCTTCGCTGGCCGCCGAATCCGGCGTCGACGAGCTCAAGCGCGAGACCATGAGGGTTCTGGGGTACGGGCGCATGACCGAGAAGGTCTCCGCACGTCTGCAACTTGGGCTGGAGCTGGCGGTGCGCGAGCAACGTCTCGAATCGGTGGCCGGCAGCATTCGTCCGGTGAAGTAGGTTCACCACCGGTCCACGTCGGCCAGGGCCAAAACGGCAAGCCCACGTCGTCGTTAAGACCAGCGTCCCGGGTGGGACTTCGAGACGAAGCCCCACCCGGGACGCTGTATTTACAGGGACTAACGAACCTTAGGCGTCGTGGTCCGTTTCCAGGATCGCGACCAGGGTTTCGAGCACCGAATCGGCACCGTCGCCTTCGGCGCGCAGCACGACCTTGGTTCCGTGCTCGGCGCCCAGGCCCATCAGCGAGAGGATGCTGGAGGCATCCATTGCGTCCTCTACGGGCTCACCCTCGCGAGCGATGGTGATCTCGAGGTCTTCGTTGCCGGCGGCCTCGGCGAAGATGGCTGCCGGGCGGGCGTGCAGGCCGACGCGGCTGGCGATGGTTGCGGTACGTTCTGCCATGGTGGCTCCTTGTGTTCTTGGTATCTCGGTCGTGGGACGTGAATGGATTGGGTCGCTTACGCGGCGACCTTGGCGGCTTCTTCGGCGGCAACCGTCTGCGGGACGGCCTTGCGAACGAACTTCTTCAGCACGATCACCACGATGGCGGAGACCACCGTTCCGACGAGCGTGGCAACCAGGAACATCGGCCAGGTGTTGTTCATGGCGAAGAAGACGAAGATGCCGCCGTGCGGTGCCTGGGACAGCACCTGGAAGCCCATGATCATTGCACCGGTGATACCGCCACCGACCAACGAGGCCGGGATGACACGCAGCGGGTCCGAGGCGGCGAACGGAATTGCGCCTTCGGAGATGAACGAGGCACCCAGCAGCCAGGCGGCCTTGCCGTTTTCGCGCTCGGCGGGGGTGAAGAGCCGCGGTGAGATGACAGTGGCCAGGGCCATGGCCAACGGAGGCACCATGCCGGCGGCCATGACCGCTGCCATGATCATCAGCGGTGCCGGGTTTTCGGCGATCGATCCGGCACCCAGGCCGGCCACGGCGAAGGAATAGGCGACCTTGTTGACCGGTCCGCCCAGGTCCACGGCCATCATGAGTCCCAGGATCAATCCCAGGGCCACGGCGGCGGTTCCCGTCATGCCCGAAAGCCAGCCGTTCAACCCCACGGTCAGTTGGGCGATCGGTCCGCCCAGGAGCAGGAACATCAACCCGGAGGCGATGATGGAGCCCAGCAACGGCACGATGACCACAGGCATCAGCCCTCGCAGCCAGCGCGGGACCTTCCAGGAGGTGATCCAGCGGGCGGCCAGTCCGGCGAGCACGCCGCCGACGATGCCGCCGAGGAAGCCGGCATCCATGAAGCCGGCGACGGCTCCCGCAGTGAAGCCCGGGGCAAGACCCGGCCGGTCGGCAAAGGCGTAAGCGATGTAACCCGCCAGCGCCGGGACCAGGAAGGCCATCGACAGGTTGCCGATCTTGAAGGCAACTGCGCCGATGTAGACACCGAGCGGACCGAACGGGGCACCGATCTGGGACACCACGTCGGTGCCGGGCAGGTTGAAGAGAGTGTTGGCGCCCAGGACGTCATCCACGACGTCGGTGATGGCGTAGCCGCCGAGCAGGAAGCCCAGGGCCATGAGCAGCCCGCCGCCGGCGACGAACGGGATCATGTAGGACACCCCGGTCAGCAGCGCGCGCTTGAGTCCTCCGCCGAAGGATTCCTTCGACGTGGAGTCGGAAGATTCCTCGGTACCGGTGCCTGCCGGGACGCGGCGGGCGTGCGGATCCTTGGAGGCGGCGATGGCGTCGTTGATGAGCTTGGCGGGTTCGTCGATGCCGCGTTTGACCGGGACCTGGATCAGCGGCTTGCCGGCAAATCGGGAGCGATCTCGCACATCCACGTCAACGGCGAAGATCACCGCGTCGGCCGCGTCGATGGTCGCCTTGGACAACGGGGTGGAGCCCGAGGAACCCTGCGTTTCCACGGCGAATTCGACGCCCATTTCCTCGGCGGTCTGGGCCAGGGAGTCGGCGGCCATGTAGGTGTGGGCGATGCCGGTGGGGCAGGCCGTGACGGCAATGATCCGGGGCTTGGCTTCGGCGGCTGGTGCTTCCCCGGCCGGGGCAGGATTTGCGGCTGGTGCCGCGGCCTCGGTTGCCGCAACGGCTGCAGCGGCGGCCGCCGGGTCATCGGAGAGCACCGCGGAAACCAGCTCCACGATCTCGTCTTCGCTGGTGGCGGCGCGCAGGGCGGCGGTGAAGGACTTCTTGACCAGCGCGCGGGCCAGCTTGGAGAGCAGCTTGAGGTGTGCCTGGTCGGCGCCTTCGGGTGCGGCAATGAAGAAGACCAGGTCGGCCGGGCCGTCCTTGGCTCCGAAGTCCACGGCCGGGGCCAGCCGGGCCATGGCCAGGGTTGGTTCGAGCACCGCGGTGGAGCGGCAATGCGGGATCGCGATGCCGCCTGGCACGCCGGTGGCGGTCTTGGCCTCGCGGGTCTTGCCGTCCGCGGCCAGCGCGTCGGCGTCGGTGGTGCGGCCGGCGGCCGCGACCATGGCGGCCAGGTGCTCGATGACCTCGGTGGTGCTGGCGCCCAGGTTGGCGTCGAGGCTGACAAGACCGCGATTAATGAGTTCGATCATGACATCGTCCTTGGGATCAGGGTCAGCTCTTCGACGCTCACGGCGTCGGGAGCCAGTTGGGTGGGAGTGGGAATTGCGGAGCCCGGAAGGGAAGCTGCCGCTGACCCGTAGGCCACGGCGCGGGCGAGCCGCCCGGGAGCGGTTTCACCCGTTTCATCTGCCAG
Organism: Paeniglutamicibacter sp. ORCA_105; assembly: GCF_045798545.1. Classification (NCBI taxonomy): domain Bacteria; kingdom Bacillati; phylum Actinomycetota; class Actinomycetes; order Micrococcales; family Micrococcaceae; genus Paeniglutamicibacter; species Paeniglutamicibacter sp. ORCA_105. Next base: position 11,696 of record NZ_JBIXLM010000046.1, read on the forward strand.
AAGGTATCCGGCCAGTGCCGAATCTCCCGCGCCAACGGTGGAGCGCGGGGTGATCGGTGTGTGGGTTGCGTGCCAGGCACCGCCGGCGTTGACCAGAACCGCGCCATTGGCGCCAAGGGTGGCCAGCACGGTGCCGACCCCCCGGTCCAGCAACGCCCGGGCCGCCGCGGCGGTGGCGGTGGGCGAATCCTCGAAGGCATCGGCCGAGCCCTGGCCGGAGAGCTCGGCAAGTTCCTCGGCGTTGGGCTTGATGAGGTCCGGGAGCTGGTGCACGTGCGGCGCGAACAACGCCCGAAGCGGTGCCTCGGAGGTGTCCACGGCGATTTTCGGGGCAGCCTCGCCCAGGGTTTCGCGCACCGTGGCAACCAGGTCCGCGTAGAAGCTTGGGTCCGCGCCCGGCGGAAGCGAGCCGGCCAACACGAGCCACGAGGCGGAGCCGGAAACGTCCACGACGACGCGCACGATCTCCTCGAGCACCGCGGCGTTCAGAGCGGGGCCCTGTTCGTTGATCTTGGTGGTGGTGCCGTCGGGATCGGTGAGCGTGATGTTGGTGCGCAGCAGCGCGCCGATGTGCACCGAGCGGTGCTCGAGGTCATCGGCCACCAGCCGGCGCAGCAGCGGATCGGTTTCCGCGCCGGGCAGCACCGCGAGGGTCTTCACGCCCGCGTGGGCGATGGCGCGGGAGACGTTGACGCCCTTGCCGGCGGCCTGGGTGTGGCTGCCGAGGGAGCGCTGGACGCCTCCGTGGGCCAGCGGGGCACCGAGCTCGATGGTCGTATCCAGCGCCGGGTTCATGGTCAGGGTGACGATCATGCCAGCACCACCTCCACGTCCGCCGCCTCCAGGGCCGCGGCGAGTTCGCCGGTCGGTGCGGCGTCGGTGACCAGGGTGTCGATCGCATCGAGTTTCGCGAATTGCACGAGGGTGAGCCTTTCGAATTTGGAGGAGTCGGCCAGCACGACGACGCGTTGGGCGCTGGCGGCCATGGCGGTCTTGACCGTGGCTTCCATGGGGTCCGGGGTGCTGAGACCGAAGGTGGAATGCAGGGCGTTGGTGCCGAGGAACGCAATGTCGGCGCTGAGGCGGGAGAACTGTTCGACGGTTCCGGCGCCGGTGGCGGCGCTGGTCAATCCACGGACGCGGCCGCCGATGAGCTCCAGGGAGATCTGGGGGTTTGCGGCGATGCGCGCGGCAATGGGAAGTGCGTGGGTGATCACCAGCGAGGGGGTGTTGGCGGAGTTCTGCGCGATCAGCCCGGCCAGGATCTCGGTGCTGGTTCCCGCGTCGAGCATCACCGAGACGCCGTCGCCGGGCAGCAGCAGGTGGGCGGCCTTGGCAATGCGGGCTTTGGCCTCGGCGTGGATGGTGCTGCGTTCGCTGTGGCTTTCCTCCCGCGTGCTGGCGGCAAGGGTTGAGACCGCGCCGCCGTGGACGCGGCGCAGCGTGCCCTCGGACTCGAGCTGGGCCAAATCCCGCCGCACGGTCTCGCGGGTGATGTCGAAGCGTGCCGAGAGCTCGGCAACGGTGACCTTCCCGTTGCCGGCGATCATCTCGGTGATCAGGCGGTGCCGCTCTTCGGCAAACATTGCTTCCTCGCATCCAGTGACATGACACACATACATCTGTGTTTGAATGACTTTATGCCCGTTTGTGTGGCAACGTCAAGTGGTTTGCGCCGTAAATGTGGACTTGCCTGGCGATGGACTCACGATTCTCGCGGAACCGACGTGAGTGGGGTTCCGTTGTCGGTCGGACATCGAAGCCATGGTGCGGGTGCGGGCGGCACGCGGGAAGCTCACCAATCGCCTACATCCGGGCCTCGAGTACCTCAAACCGTCCGGGTCAGGGGACGGGATGTGGCCAGTCCCCGCACGGAAACGAAGATGTTGCTCAGGACAATCAGCCCGACTCCCAGCCATTCGTTGGGCTGCAAGGCTTGGTGGAGCATGACCCATCCGGCGAGAACCGCCCACACCGGACTCAGACTGGTGAAGATCCCGAAAATCCTGGCCGGAACCCGCCGCAGGGCCTGCAGGTCGGAAACGGCGGGGACGACCGAGGACAGCAGGCCGCAGGCTGCGGCCAGTCCGAGGGCGCCGATGCTCGGCACGTGGGCGAGGAACCAGAGGATCGCGATGGGCACCCACATGCCGGCCGTGACGATGCTCGCCGCGGCGGTTCCCTGCAGGCCCGGCAACCGTTGCCCCAAGGTGCGGTTCAGCAGGATGTAGGAGGCCCACCCCGCGGCGGCAACCAGGCCCAGTGCGATTCCCAAGATGTCGGTAGCCGGACCGGGGTTGATAAGGACAATGACCCCGACACCCGCGAGCAGCGCACAGGCGACGTCAAACGGCCGGCGGGAAAAGGCGATGGCGACGCCGAGCGGACCCAGGAACTCCAGGGTGACGGCCAGGCCGAGCCCGATGCGATCGATCGCCGCGTAAAGGGAAAGGTTCATCATGCTGAACACCAGCGCCAGGCCCAGGATCGGCAGCCACTGATCCTTGCGCAGTGCCCGCAGTCCGGGGCGCACGATCGGAGCCAGGACGAGTGCCGTGACGAGCTGTCGCACGGCTACGACGCCGACCGGCCCGATAATCGGAAACGCCATGGACCCCAGGGCCGCACCGGCCTGGTTCGAGACCGAGCTGGCCAGCATCAGCGCGAACCCGGTTCCGCGCCGACCCCCGGTGGCGGCCGTGGCGCGCAACGGCGCATCGGCGACGGGAACATTCTGCCGGGGATCTGCGGCATCAAGGGGCTTCATGTCCTCACCGTAGGTTCCCCTACGGCATAATCCCAGTGCATGTTTTGGGTCTGCCATACACTTTGGTCATGGACTGGAATCTTCGGGAGTTGAGGTACTTCGTCACTGCGGCCGAGGAAGGATCCTTCACCGATGCCGCTGCACGGCTCTTCGTCTCGCAGGCCGCAGTCTCACGCACCATCGCGGGACTGGAGAAGACGGTGGGAGAGAAGCTGCTGCGCCGGGTGCCGCGAGGATGCGAGCTCACCAGCACCGGTCAGCAGGTGTTGCCCCAAGCCCGCAAGGTGCTCGCCGAAGCCGTACGGTTCACCAGATTCCTGGACAGTCGCCACGGCGTCCTGCGGCTGGGGTACGCCTGGGCGGCGCTCGGGCGGCACACCGCCCGCCTGCAGCGTGACTGGGACCGTGGCCACGAGGCCATCGAGCTCCAACTGGTCAGGCAGAACCTGCCCACCTCCGGCCTGGCCGAGGGGCTCTGCGATGTGGCGGTGATGCGCGGACCCGCCGATGCGCGGCGCTTCGATTCGGTGGTGGTGGGACTGGAACGCCGAGTGGTCGCCTTCGCCTCTGACGACGCACAGTGGGTGCGGCGCCGCCAGGTGAGCATGGCCGAGGTCGCGCAGCGCACCGTGGTCATCGACCCCCGTGCAGGGACCACCAACAGCCACCTGTGGAGCGGTGCGGGCCAACAACCCACGTTCATCGAAACCACCGACGTCGACAGCTGGCTGGACTCCATTGCCGCGGGCCGCGGTGTGGGAACCACGGCCGAGGCCACGGCACACCACCATCCACGCCCTGGCGTCACCTATCGCCCCATCAAGGACGGCCCCCGGATCGAAGTACGGCTGGTGTGGTGGCGGGACGAACCTCCCGGCGGGCTCAGCGACCTCGTTGACGCCGTGACCCGCCTCTATGCCGACGGTTAGGCGCGCTCCATGAACATTGAGGTTCCCTGGCCCACGCCGGCACACATGGTGGCCAAGCCACGATTGGCGTATTCGCATTCCATCCGACCCATCAGCGTCACCACCAGGCGCGAACCGCTGGAGCCCAGCGGGTGGCCCGGCGCAATGGCGCCGCCGTCGTTGTTGACGATGCCTGCATCGAGCTTCAGTTCGCGCATCGCGGCCAGCGACTGCGTGGTGAAGGCCTCGTTGGACTCAGCGCCGGATTCCCCGCGCAGTTGCGAAGGGTGTACATGCGACCGGGGTAGCACCGGAATTCGGTGCCACCCCGGTCGCTGTCAATTGCGGGTATAGCGGAGTCTCGGGCAGGCCCGGATTACACGTCCTTGCGTGCGCGGGAGTTGACCTTGCGCCAGAGTGTGTAGACCAGCACCAGAGCGAGCACCCCGTAGAGGGTGAGCGTGATCGGCGAACCCACCAGGATCGAGGCATCGCCGCCGGAGGACATCATGGCGTTGCGCAGGCTGGTTTCGGCCAGCGGGCCGAGGACGACTCCGATCATGATCGGCGCTAGCGGGAACCCATAGCGGCGCAGGGCAAATCCGAGAACGCCGATGAGGAGCACGATCACCAGATCCGTCACCGCGGCACTGGTGGCGTAGACGCCCAGCGCACAGAAGACGGTGATGCCGCGGGATCATGTCGGCCCGCAGGCAGCACGCCTGCGACCCCTCACATTCCGTCGATATCCTTGTCCCGTGCGGGAGGGCCCAGAAAATGGGCGAGCGTTTCGAGCGTGGCCTTCGGATCCCGCAGTTCACATTCCCACACCACGATGGTCTCCCAGCCGAGGGCCCGTAGGGTTTCGATCGCTTGCCTATCTCGTTCGTGGGTGCGGTTGCGCTTGTCCGCCCAGAATTGGGCATTTGTCGCCGGTGCATGTTGCCCGGCGGGGCAATCATGTCGGTGCCAGAAGCATCCATTGATGAAGACAGCCTGATGGCGGGCGGGAAAGACGATGTCGGGAGAGCCGGGAAGCTTGCCGCCGCGCAGGCGCACCTCCGGGTATTGGCGATTCAACTTCTCGAGTGTTCCACGTGGAATGCGACCGTGAAGGCGGTAGCGGTATCCCGCTGCATGCAGCAGCTGGCGCACGAACAGCTCGGGCTTCGTATCCTTGCCGCGGATCTTGCCCATGAGTTGTGAACGCGCTTGTTCGGACATGCTGTCCATGTCTCGATTGTGCACCCGCTGCCCCGGAAAGCGCACGATCAATAGTTAGGGTGAGATTTTTACGTTGCCGCCACCGCCTACGTTGGAGCCGAGTTCCTTCACATTCCTGGAACGGGCTCATGATGCAATTTGGATTCGCGACTTCGGCCAAACGTGAACGCGGGCACGCCCTGCATTCTGTGGCGTGAGTCCCGAGACGGGGCAAGTTGCAGAAAAGCGGGAGGTGTCGATGACGAACCTACTCGTGGGTAATCCTTCAAGTTTTGTCTCTGATTCGTTTCATAAATTTCCATGGTCCAGAATATTCGGTCCCGAAGATGGTAGCCAAAAGTCTATAGTCACTCTTTGAAGCATGTGTTTGACTGTTGTGCACCAGTGCCTCGGCACCCACTTTTGAAGGTGACAACGGCGTCACCGGACAGGAAGAAAACGTGCAAGCAACGTACGTAAGTCACCACCCCAAGGGCAAAACCATGAGCAGGACGGTAGCTGCGCTTCTTCTCGCGGGCGCCCTGATCGGCGGAACCGCATCCACGGCAACTTCGGCCCCGCGGTCCGAAACCGATGCGGTCGACACGAAGAAGATCTCTTCGACGCAGGCTGAAGCGGCAATGTCCTATTGGACTCCCCAGCGAATGAAAGACGCCAAGCCCGCCGATAGCCTTACCCGCGGCAAATCGGCGTCGAATGCTCCGCTGGATATCGGTGAATCAACCAAGATTGCCGGGCGCAGCGCAAGTAAAGCAAAAACGACTGCAGGTAAACCGACCAAGAACGTGGCCGAAACACCCGTGTCCCACATCGGCAAAGTGTTCTTCACCTTGGGTGGCGCGAACTACGTATGCTCCGGTAACGCAGTTGTCGCCGCAAATGAGGCAACCGTCTCTACTGCGGGCCACTGTGTCAACGAGGGACCGGGTGCCTTCGCGACGCGTTGGGTCTTTGTTCCTGCCTATGAAAACGGCAGCGCTCCCTATGGTTCTTTCGCAGCAACTGAGCTTGTAGCTCCGACGCAATGGACGCAAGGCGGGGACATTACCTACGACACGGCCTTCGCAGTGGTCTCGGACCAGAGCGGCGTGAGCCTGGCAGATCAGGTCGGTGCCTCCGGCGTCGCCTTCAACCAGGCCAGGGGACTGACCTACACCGCCTTTGGCTATCCGGCCGCACGGCCATTTGACGGGGAGACCCTGCAATCATGCAGTGGAGCCGCGAGCGACGATCCATACGGGCAGACGCAGTCGCAGGGAATTCCGTGCAATATGACCGGCGGATCTTCCGGCGGGCCATGGTTCCTGGGTGGATCGGATGGGTTCCAGAACTCCGTGAACAGCTTCGGCTACGGAGGAATCCGCAATACGATGTTCGGCCCATACTGGGGATCGGTCATCGAGCAGGCCTACCAGAGCGCACAAAACTAGTAGTCCAAACCATGGGTGGAATGCCATGATGGCATTCCACCCATGGTCGTTAAGGAGGAGCAACATGGAATCCAGCGACAGCGTGAAAAACGAATCACAGGGCATTGAACCATCAGTCTTCAAACTGAACGCGACGCCCGAGGAGCAGCTTGAATATTTCACGGAGGAACGACGAAAAACTGCGGTGCCCCGGGAAATCGAATTGCCGGATCCGGAAAAATTGAACGACGAGGATTGACTCGGCTCGAGAATTCACACGTGCAAATTCACAAAGACCGTAGTTAAAGGTTTGAGCACCGGCCGGAAGATTCGGGGGACAAATCGTGTTTCCAGCCGGTGCTCGCATCACTCGCACCTTCATGAGGTAGTAATGACTCTACGGTTGGAGGCTATGGATTTGATGTGCCTGGCCATGGCGTTGGGTGTGAGTGGTCCACGCCAGAAGGTCGCGCGGGGGTCAGCCCGCGATACGTACCGTGATCCGGGTTCCCCAAGGGTCGCTGGTGGTCAGGGATCTCTTGCCGAGCTCGTGCGGGATCTGGTTCGCGGTCAAGCGGGCGGCAACGGCATCCAGTTGGGCGTCATTCGCTACTTGGATGGAGACGGTGCGCAGGCCAAGGCTTTCCGGGCGTTTGCCCGCTCCGGATGAGGACCAGGTGTTGACGGCAAGGTGGTGGTGGTACCCATTGGCCGCCAGGAAGATGGCGCCTTCCGAACGGGCCGTCACGGCGAATCCGAGCCCGTCTCCGTAAAATTCCTCGGCCTGCTGCAGATCGCCGCCGCGCAGGTGTACATGCCCCATCGACACGGCCGTGGCGCGGGCAGCGGGGGCCCGATTCCCAAGGTGCTCGGTGATGAAGGCATTGGGATCCAGTACCGCCGAACCCATCGTGACAAGTCCGTCATTCCAATCCCAGGTGTCCTCGGGAGTATCAACATAGAGCTCGACGCCATTTCCCTCAGGGTCGGCGAAGTAGAAGGCCTTGCTCACCTTGTGGTCGCTGGAACCTTGGAACGAGGCAGGCGCCTGGTTCGCGGTGCGCAGCACGGAAGCGGCCAGCTCGGCCTCGTCCGGGAAAAGGAATGCGGAGTGGTAGAGCCCGGCCTGGGTGTAGTCATCAGGAGCCGCATCGGGGGAGTCGGCCGCGATCAGGCGGAAGAGCTCGGTGCCCTCGGTGCCCAGGACAACGTCATCCTCGTCGCTGCTGATGGTGGTGAGGCCCACTCCTTCGGTGTAGAAGCGGTGGAGCCCGTCGAGGTCGGACGTCACCAATTCGACGGGGCCCATCCGCAGTCCGGTGCCCAGCGCGCTGGGCGAGGGGCCGTCTTCGGCCGCGGCGGTTGTTCCACAGGCCGCGAGCACGAATGCAAGGGCCGCCAGAATCGCAGCGATCACCCACCGTGGGGGTCGAATGCGGTCGGCGCGGCGCGCTGAGGTGTTGCCCATGAAGAGGTCCCCATCGTTGTCGAAAAGAATTAAAGTTGATGTTTCAACTAAATTTTAGCCCATGGGGCGAAGCCGTGGTTGGCCCGGCGTCCTGGACACCCAAGCGGCGACGCTATATGCCACGGGTCGGGGGCTTCCGAAGAAGGGGCGGCCGGTCCGGAAACCGTCGCCTGCACCCGTGCCCCGATTCCGCGTCCTACCGGGTCGGAATTCGGTCTCGCGATCAGGCCGCGGCGGCGGCCCGGCGGATGCGCTTGGTGCGCGATCGAAGCAGGAGTGCGAGCGCCACCCGTGAGAGGACTATGACCAATGCCGCATACCCGTTGACGACGTTCTGCAGTCCGAGCGTGGGAATGAGCAGCCCGGTGACCAGCGTCGGAACACCGAACGCCATGAGCGTGCCCCAGCGTTGCAGGGGCGGGAGCAATTCGAGCACCGAGCGAAGACCGCCCTGAAACCCCGCACCGAATCCGATTCCGCCGATGACGCTGGCGGCGAAGTAGAGCCACGCGCTTTCCAGCGCCACCGCTGCGGCAATTGCTGCAACCCCAAGGATGAGTGCAGATGCTCCGATGGCCATGACCTTCTCGCTCTTGACCCTGAAGCTGAGCACCCGCATTTGGAGAGTAAGGGTAAGGCGACTGGAGGGAATTCGTTATGCGGCCGCGGAGAATCGGAGTCGTCAGGGCGCTGTCCCAGCGGCGAAGTCGTTGTTAAAGGTTTGAGCACCGGCCGGAAGATTCGGGGGAATGAATCGTTTATCCGGCCGGTGCTCGCATCACTCGCACCTTCATGAGGTAGTAATGACTCTATGGTCCGAGGCTATGGATTTGATGTGCCTGGCCATGAAGTTGGGTGTGAACGCCGTTCGTGGCTGGCCGTTCTCAGCGACGGTGAATCGACTTGTAGCTCAAATAGGCGGCCAGGCCTTCGGGGCCGTACTCGGTGCCGAGCCCAGAGTCGTTGCGACCGCCAAATGGCGCCGCGTGGTTGGAGGCGAAGAAGTTGATGCCAACGCTGCCGGTATCCATGCGGTCGGCCGCTGCCTGAGCGGCATCGGTGTCGGCGCCGAAGACCAGGCCGCCCAAACCGAACTCGGTGTTGTTGGCCAGCGCGATGCCCTCATCGATTCCGTCGTAGCGCAGAATTGAAACCACCGGCCCGAAGATCTCCTCGCGGGAAATCCGCATCTCCGGCGACACCTCCGCAAACACGGTGGGGGCGATGAAGTAACCGGCGTCCAGGTCGCCGCCCAGTTGTGCCTTGTGCCCGCCTGTGGTGGCGCGGGCACCTTCGGCGTGTCCCGACTCGATGTACTCGAGCACGGTCCGGTACTGGCTGGCGGTGGCCGACGGACCAAAGACCGTGGCCGGATCCAGCGGGTCCCCCTGGGGTGCGGCGGAAATAGTGGACGTGACCAGGTCCACGACCTCGTTGTAGCGTTGGGAAGGGGCCAGGATGCGCGTGGAAATGTAGCAGGTCTGCCCGGTGTTGCGCATGCAGGAGCGAATGAGGGTGTCGCCCATGGCGCCCAGATCCGCATCCGGCAGAACCAACGCGCTGGACTTGCCTCCCAGCTCGAGGGTGACTGGGCGCAGCAGCTCACCGCAAGCGGCGGCGATCTTGCGACCCACAGGCGTGGATCCGGTGAAGGCGACCTTGTTGATCTTGGGATGGCGCACCAGCGCGTCTCCCAGGCGGCCGGATCCGGTGACCAGGCTGGCCACGCCTGCCGGAACACCGGCGGCAGCCAACGAATCCATGATGATCCTGAATGACAACGGCGTGGGGGAGGCCGGCTTCATCACCACGGTGCACCCGGACAGCAGCGCCGGCGCCAGCTTGATGACCATCAGGTTGATCGGGAAGTTCCACGGGGCAATCAGTCCGCACACGCCCACCGGGTCCCGGCGCACCAGGGACTCTCCCAAGCCGTTGGGGAAGGGCCGGATGTCCTCGGCTTCCAGCATCGGGGCCAGCGAGGCAAAGTAGCGGAAGATGCTGGCGGCATTTGCCGCCGCGCCCTTGGTCTCGGAGACAGGGGAGCCGTTTTCCAACGTGTTGGTCAGCGACAGCTCGGTGGAGCGCGCCTCAATCTGATCGGCAATGCGCAGCAGTACGGCCGCCCGGTGGGAGGGGGACAACCGCGGCCAGGGGCCCGAGTCGAAGGCAGTCCGTGCCGCGCTCACCGCCTTCTCAAGGTCCTCGGTGGTGCCGTCGGCGACCGAACCCCACACCAATCCGGTGGCCGGGTCGGTGACGTCGTTGCGGGCGCTACCCGTAGAGGCAAGCCACTCGCCGTCAATGAAATGGGTGTCTACGTGGCGGTAGGGAAGGGCCAGGGCCGCGCGCGCGGCCACGGCGCCTGGATGGTGTTCGAGGTGTTGCTGTTGGGTGCTCATCGCAGCACCGCCGTCTGCAGCAGGGCGCGGGAGCGGTCCAGATCGGTGGTTGCCATGTCCACGGCGGCGGCGGTGATGAGCTCGGGGACGATCTCGGTCTCCAGCCGGTCCGTGTATACGGCCGGGTTCTGCGAGAACCAGCCCGCGGCCAGCGCGATGCCGGCGTGGTCGAAGCGCCAGAGCCGGTCGGCGTCGCGCATCAGCGCATCCTCCAGGGAGTGGGCCACCGGGCGGGTGTCGTGCCCGTCGATGATGGCGCAAACCGCCTCGATGAAATCGGGTTCGTAGCCCAGCGGGGGCAGCACACGGCGGGCCACATCGCAGCCCAGGCGCTCGTGCTCAAAGCGGATGCCGGCCTTGCGCCAGTCGCCGCGGAAACCCTCGGAGATGATCTTGGTTTCATCCACGTGCGCCCACCCGGTGTCGTGCAGCAGGGTGGCCACGAGCACCAGCTCGCGGTTCGCGTCCGGGTAGGCGTCGCACAGGCGGCGGGCGAAGGCCAGGGAAATGGGCAGGTGGATGTCGTTGCCGCGGGCCCGGGTCTCGGGAACCACCGCGGCCCAGAGCGGGAGCAGGTCCGCCTCGATGCCGGGGGTGAGGCAAATCGGGCTGGTGTCCACCTTCCCGGGAGCGGGAATGGGGCGTTGCGGGTAGGCAGCGGCGAAGGCGGCGCCGGGATCGGTGTCGGTCAGGGTGTTCATGGCGCGTGCGGCTCCTTGCGTCAGGGAAGAGTATGTGGGGGAGGGCGGCTAGGCAATGAGGGACTTGAGCATGGTGGCCGGATCGGAGGCCAGTTCCGGGTCGATGGACTTGCCGGCGGCCAGGGCCTGCTTGACGGCCATGAAATCCAGCGGGGCGTTGACGGCGTCGGCGGCAATGATGCGCCCGCCGCGGTAATAGAGGACGGTGAACTTCCCCTTGTCTTGGTCGCGGCGGATGACCGTGGATTCGAAGCCGGTGGACAGCCCTGCGATCTGGAGTTTCATGTCCGCCTGGTTGGACCAGAACCACGGGATGCCTGCGTATTCCTCGCTGCGTCCCATGAGTGAGTAGGCGGCGACCTTAGCGTGCTCAATGGCGTTGTTCACCGACTCGAGGCGGATGCGTTCGCCGGCCGGTGCACCGGGAACGGGGTTGGGCATGTTGGCCACGTCGCCGACGACGATGGTGGTGCCGTCGGAGGCGAGCGCCCCGGCGTCCACGACGATGCCGTTGTTGATTTCCAGTCCCAGGGCCTCGCCGAGCTCGGTATTGGGGATGACCCCGATGCCGACCAAGACGATCTGGGCCGTGATCTCGGACCCGTCTTCGAGTCGCACCCCGCCCACGGTGCCGTTGCCGTCGTCGAGGATCTGCTCGATGCGCGCCGCGATGCGGATGTCCAGGCCGCGCTTGCGGTGTTCGGTCAGGAAGTACTCGCTGGTTTCGGTGCCTACGGCCCTGCCCACGAGGCGCTGCCCGTATTCCAGGACGGTGACGCGCTTGCCCATGGCGGCCAGCGAGCTGGCGGCCTCCAGGCCGATGAACCCGCCGCCGACCACGACCACGTCGGTGGTGGCCGGGGCAAGTTCCTTCAGCCGCAGCGCGTCGTCCGCGTTGCGCAGGTAGGCCACCCCGTCCAGCTCGGCACCGGGGGCCTCGAGGTGCCGCGGGCGGGCACCGACCGTCAAGGCCAGGCGCTGATAGGGGTAGGTGGTGCCGGAGGTACCGCGGGCGGTTCCGCTGCCGTCGGCGTTTGAGTCCACGGACTCGATCCGCTCGCCCTTGATGAGGGTGATGTTGTGTTCGATCCAGTAGTCGTTGGTGCGGAAGATCAGGGATTCGGAACCGACCTTGTCCTGCAGGAACTCCTTGGACAGGGCGGGTCGCTGGTAGGGTCGGTGGTCCTCGTCGCCCAGCAGCGTGATGTGCTCGGTGTAGCCCAGGGCGCGCAGCGAGATGGCCAGCTGCACCCCGGACTGGGAGGCTCCGATGATCAGCAGGCCGGTGGCGGTACCCGACTCCGGTGCGTCGGCCCCGGCACGGGAGGGAACGGTGGCGGTGTCCATGTCCTAGACCTGCGTTTCGGGGGTGGTGACGTGGAGTTCCTGGTCCTCGCAGAGCCGAATCTGGCAGGAGAGCCGGGAATTGTCCGCGCGGTCAACGGCGGTGCCGTAGAGCATCTCGTCCTCCATCTCGCCCATGGGTTCCAAGCTCGGCAGGTCGGCCTCGGCAACGAAGACGTGGCAGGTGGCGCAGGAGAGCGAGCCGCCGCATTCGGCGACGATGGCGGTGACGCCGTTGCGCACAGCGGTCTCCATGACCGAGTCCCCGGTGTTGGCGTTGATGGTGGTGGTGGCACCGGCTGCATCGGTGAAGTGGACTGTAGGCATGAGGATCAATCGACCTTTCTAGATGAACTGGCGGCCACCGTCGACGACGAGCGTCTGACCGGTGATGAAGGAGGAATCGGGACCGGCGAGGAAGAGCGCTGCCCCCACGATGTCGTCGGGCTGGCTGGCCCGCTTGAGCGCACCGCGGTCGACCCCGTAGTTTTCGGCGTTGTCCATCAGCCCGTAACTGGCCTCCGTGAGGGTGAAGCCCGGGGCGATGGTGTTGACGGTGATTTCGCGCCGGCCCAATTCCTTGGCCATGACCCGGCTCAGGGCGATGACCCCGCCCTTGGAAGCCACGTAGTGGGCCCATTGCTCGGAACCGGAGTAGACGGTGGCCGAGGCCAGGTTGATGATGCGCGAGCCGGCTCCCAGATGCGGGCTCAGCGCCCGGGCCATCATCCAGGGTCCCTTGAGGTTCACCGCCATGACCCGGTCCCATTCTTCGAAGTCGATGTCCTCGAAGGGCGAGCGGGTGACGGTGGCGTAGATGGCGGCGTTGTTGATGAGCACCTGGACCTGGCCGCCGGCGAAGCCGGCAACCTGGGCCGCGAGCGCGTCGGTGGAGACGGGGCTGGTGACATCGACGGTGAAGGCCTCGGCGCGGCCGCCGATTGCCCGGACCATTTCTGCGGTCTCGGCGGTGCCGGCAGGATCGATGTCCGCCGCGGCGACCGCATAGCCGCGCCGGGCGAATCCGAGGGCGAAGGCCCGGCCGAGGCCTCCGGCGGCGCCGGTGACCAACACCGTGCCCGGCGGGGTGTGTGCTTCGGTGCTCATTGTCTGTACCGGGGGCCTTTCAGTGGGGCGAATGCCATGGGTGGGGAATCGGGGGTAGGTGGTGGGCGGGGCCTTGGGGTGCCCCGCCCACCTTCGGATGTCCGGAACCGCTATGGGGGAGAGCTGTCCTAGACGTGCGTGTGGGAGTGGGCCCCGGGGCCGGTGACCACGGGCGCCTCCTCGAGGATTTCGACGGTGCCCTTGGTGCCGTCCACGCGCAGCATCTGGCCGGTGCGGATGGTGGTGGAGGCGCTGCCGGTTCCGGTAACGGCCGGCAGACCGTACTCGCGGCAGACGATGGCGGCGTGGCTCATCATCCCGCCAATGTCGGTGACCGTGGCCTTGATCTTGCCGAAGATCGGGCCCCAGCTCGGGGCGGTGATCGGGGCAACCAGGATCTCGCCGGCCTGCACGTCGGAGAGGTCATCCGCGTGCATGACCACGCGGGCCATGCCCTCGACCAGTCCGGGGGAGGCGGCCATGCCCTTGAGCACGCCCGACTCGGAATCCTCGTCCCCACCCAGCCACTGCTGGACCTGTTCGGTGGTGATGCCCCAGAGCATCCGGGTGAAAGGCTCGGTGATGGCTGAGGGCGGGGTGTTCAGGGCCGGGGCCGGCCGTGCGGTCTTCAGTGCGTCGACGATGCCGCGCCGGCGCTCGATCTCCTGCGGCCACACCACGTTCCCGATCGGGTCGCCGGCGCCGATGCCCCAGGAAGTGACGAGGTCGAAGAGCACGTCACGGACCTCGTTTCGGCCCAGGTAGAGCATGTCCTCGGGTTCGTTCCAGAGACCCTGGGCATGCAGCATGCGGGACAATTCGCGCACCTTGCGCCAGAACACGCCCATGGTCCAGTGCTCGATGTAGAAGTTGTGGTTTTCCACGTACGGGTAGGCTGTGGCGGCCAGGGTGCGCTTGGCGTCGAAGACCTCGCGGACCTCGGGATCCAGCAGGTCCCGGTACTCCTCGACGATGCGGTCCTTCTCGGCGATCAGCTTGTCGGTGGGGCGCATGATGTTCGCCCCGCCCTGCAGGCGGTGGATGTAATCGGCGATGAAGCCAAGCGGGATCTCCTGATGTTCGATCCAGTACTTGTCGTGCCCGTAGAAGCCGTTTCCGATGGTGAAGTTGAACCACGGGTCCTTGGCCTCCTCCCAGCGTGCCAGCCAGCGCTCGCCGGAGGGCGAGGCTGCGATGGCTGCAAGCGTGGCTGCCGGGTCGTCGGTGTTGGAGAACGCGCCGGACAGATCCAGTTCCACGGCAAGTGCCGCGAGTTCCTTCAGTTCATCGTCGGGCTTGAACAGTTCCATGTCCACGCCCTGGACCATGGTGGCGATCGATTGGTCGGGGATGTTGGGGAACACTTCCTTGCAGAAGTTGAAGAAGTCCAGGTAGGCGATGTAGCCCAGGTTCAGGAATTCGAAGTGGTATTGCCAGTTTTGGTAACAGAGCTGGATCAGCCGGTCGTAGTTCTCCAGCAGCACCTCCGAGCCGTCCTTGGCCTTGCCGGAGAGGATGTCCGCCATCGGGATCTGCTCGGGCAGAGCCTCGAAGCTGAGGGACTCCATCTCGCTGATGGTTCCCTTGACCTTGACGTGCCAGGCCTTCAGCAGCTCTTCCCAATTGGCGAAGTAGTGGCCGATGCGGGCCTCGAAGTCAGGGACGCGGGCGGCGATCTGCTCGCTGGGCACCGGAAGCGGGGACATGTAGAGGTAACCGAGGTGGATGCGGAAGTCGATGCCGTTGGCGTTGGGGATCATCAGGTGGCGGGCGTTGTACTGGCCCAGGCACTTGACGGCGAATTCCCCGCCGATGGTCTCGAAAGGCTTGAAGACGGTGGGCCAGTGCTGGGAGTCGCAGAACCAGAACTTCTCGTCCTCCTCGGCTTTTAGTGCGTCCTGAAAGACCAGGTAGTACGGGTAGAGTTCCTCCCAGCCCTCGGCGCCCGGGGGAACCTGGAGATCGGAAGGCTTGGGAAAGGATTTCATGCTCATGGTGGTGGATGCCTTTCAAAAGATGCTGCTGCGGAGTTGGGGGAAAAGCGGCGAACGGTGGTGGGTCGGGCAACGCGGCTAGGATGCGGTGTTCATCAGCGAGGACGTGATCGAGGAGAAGTTGAAGCCCGAACCCAGCCCGAGGGAGGAAGCGTAGCCGCCGCCAGTCGGCTTAACCGTGGACTTGGACGAGTGCACGGTCTCCGGGCGGGACTGGAGCAGGAGCAGGTTCTCGCCTTCGGGCAGATCCGCATCCAGCGCCCACTCGATGTCCTGCGGGCAGCCATAGTGCTTCTCGGCGCGCTTGGCCAGCTGCGCCACCAGGGCCAGGTCCGCATCCGAGAGGCAGCGCACCGCGCGGCGCTTTTCACTGACCTCGACCTCCACCAGGGAGTTGGTGGCCGGGTCGGGAATGAGTTCGGCGTGCTTGGCCCCGATGTGCTCGGTGATGATGGCCAGGGTGACCTTGTCCAACTGGATGTTGTCGGGGGTGACGGTGCCGGAAACGACCATTTCGCCGACCCCGTAGGAGGCGTCGATGGTGATCTTGGAGCGGTCCCCGTTGGTGGGGTCCAGGGTCATCGCCACGCCTGCTGCGGCGGAGTTGACCATCTTCTGCACGACAACCGCCATGGACAGGCCCTCGTCGGGGATGTTGTTCTTCAGTCGGTACAGGATGGCCCGGGAGGTGTAGAGCGAGGCCCAGCAGGCGCGGATGTGCTCGGTGACCGCATCGTAGCCGTTGAGCCAGAGGTAGGTGTCCTGTTGCCCGGCGAAGGAGGCATCGGGAAGGTCCTCGGCGGTGGCCGAGGAACGCACCGCCAGCGGCACCTCCGCGGTGAAGTTCGCCTGCAAGGTGGCGTAGGCGTCCTTGGTGACTTGGCGCAGGGCGGCGGGCACCGGGCGCTGGGTGATCATGGAGCGGATCGCGGCGCTGGCGGCGTCCACAGCGTTCACGTCCTCCGGATCGACGCCGGCGAGCAGGGCGTTGATTTCGGCGGTAATGCCGCCTTCCATGAAGGCGTCGAAAGCTGCGGTGGTGACAACGAATCCGGGAGGCACCGGCATCCCGGCCGCGGTCATCGTCACCAGCGACGCACCCTTGCCGCCGAGGTTTTCCAGCTTCGGTTCGGCACCGCCGTCGAAGAATTCAATGAAGTCGTTGTTGCTCATGCCTGGGATTCCTTCCAGCTCACGTTGACGTATTCGGGGACGCGAAAGGACAGGTTCTTGCGGAACTCGATGCCCTCGCCGTCGATCAGCTCGAGGCCCGGGATCCTGGAGGTAAGTTCCTCCAGGGCGATCTTGGCCTGCAGCTTGGCGAGCATGTTGCCCAGGCAATAGTGGATGCCGAAGCCGAAGGAGAGGTGTTCGCGAGCGTTGGTCCGGGCGATGTCGAAGGTCTCGGGGTCCTCGAAGCGGGCTTCGTCGCGGTTGGCCGCACCCATCAACAGCAACAACTCGGCGCCTTCAGGGATCTTGACCCCCGCGACCTCGGTGTCCTTCAGAGCCTTGCGGCGCCAGCCGACGATGGATCCGGCGTAGCGCAGGACCTCGTCGATGGCCGCGGGGATGGCCTTGGGGTTTTGGACCACTTGCTCCCAGGCCTCGCGGTGGGCCAGGAGCACGCGCACGCAATTGGAGATCAGCGTGGTGGTGGTTTCGTGGCCGGCGAAAAGCAGGGAGTAGAGCAGCGAGGCGATCTCGTGGTCGGTGATTTCCGCGCCCTCGGACTGGGCCTTGACCAGGTCGGCGGTGAGGTTGTCCCCGCCGTGCTCGTGGGCGTGGGCCACGAGGCGCATGCACTCGGCCCAGTACTCCACGAGGTTGTGGGCATGCGGGATTTGCTCCTCGTCGCTCAGGTCTCCCCAGGTCATGGCGGCCCGGGAATCGCTCCAGCGCTTGTAGGTGTCGACTTGGGAGACATCGGCGCCGATGAGGGTGAGGATGGTGATGGTCGGAATGGCGTAGGCCAGATCCTTGACGATGTCGCCGGTGTTGGATTCGCGCGCCAGCATGGTCTCGATCGATTCGATGACATTGGCGCGGATGGAGGGTTCCAAGGCCTTGAAGCGGCGCGGGGTGAACGCCTTCTGTGCGATGGCCCGGATGCGGGTGTGCTCCGGCGGGCGGCGGGCCGAGAGCCCGGAGTAGGTGGTGAAGCCGCCGTCGTTCATGATCTTGGTGGCCTGCGGGCCGCGCTTGCGCACCGGGGCTTGGGCGTTTTCCGAGGAGAAGGTTTCCCAGTCCTCAAAGACGGCCTTGACGTCGTGGTAGCGGGTGACCACGTAGAGCCCGACACGTTCGTCGAACATCACGGGTTGTTCGTTGCGGAGGTTCGTGTAGGAGGGAAACGGGTTTTCCATGGTGAACGGTTCAAAACCGTGGTGGTCGGCCGGTGCCGTGGCGCCGTGCCCCATGGGGCAAACCCCGGCTGCAACATTGCTGCTGGACATGGAACGGACTCCTTGAGGAAAGAAGATCGGGGTTGCGCTGCCCGATTGTGGGCTGCGCAACATTCATTGCCTCAAGTGTTACCCATGACACACGCTAAGGGTGCGGAACCTTTCCCACTCAGTGGAAACTAGTTCAGGGCTGGGGTTCGGCGGGAGGCCGCGGTGCGCTTCCGGTGACGCTGCCCAGTAGCGTTTCGAGCGGGATGTGTGCCGTGGCTGCCTCGATGCGCTGGGAAATGCCTTTGAGCACGGGCAGGTGCCGGGTCATGGTGCCGGCATTGGCGGAGGGAACCACGAGCCCGATCGAGCAGCCCAGGCGGCCGGTGTGAAAGACCGGCACGGCAATGGAGCACGAGCCGATGATGACCTCTTCCTGTGTCGTGGCGTAGCCCTGCTCCCGAACCTGGGCAAGCTCGGCGCGCAGGCGGGTCGGATTGACGTGGGTGTGGCCGGTGACGGTAGTCAGCGGGTGGTTGAGGTAGGCATCAGTGACCCAGTCCTCGGAATACGCCAGGATCACCTTGCCCACTGCGGTGGCATGCAAAGGCAACCGGCCGCCGACACGTGAGGCGCGCGGAACCCTCTTGGAACCATAGACCCGGTCGATGTACAGGGCCATGTTGCCGTCCCGCACGGCAAGCTGGCTCGTTTCCCCGGTCAGGGAGAACATGTCCTGGACGAAGGGGCGGGCTGTGTCGCGCAATTGGCGCCCCGCATTCTGGGCGATGGCCCACAACCGCAAGCCAAGCTGGATCCCCCCGTTGGGTCCGCGGCTAAGCATGCCCCATTCGACCAGCTCGCTCACCAGCCGGTGGGTGGTGCTCAAGGGGACGCCCGAGGCCTCGGCGATTTCGGTCAGGCTCAGGGCCCGGCGCGATGTTTCAAACACTTCCATGATGGCAAGGACCTTGGAGGTCACGGTGCTTCCGGGCACTCGATTTCCACCTGCCATCTACGGTGTCCTTTCCATCTGCCGCACCTATTTTGCGCGCACCTTTGAGTGTAGGGGAGGACCCTCGGAAGTGACCGGACGAGACATGGAAGTCCCTAATGCACCGGGTGCAGCTCCCGGCTCCGCGGCCAGAGGTTTGCCTGCTCCAGGGCGATCAGTCCGTTTGCCATGGTGATTGCCTCGGGAGTGAAAAGCTTGCCCAGCACCCGCGAGGCACACAGTCGAAGGGCCTGGCCACGGTGCAGCCCGAACCAGTCCATGACGGTATCCAGGCCGTGCGGGGTCAGCCGCCACAACTTGTCGGCGTCCTTGACGATTTCGTCGTAGGGGTTCAGCGCATGGGAGCGGGAGTCGTGCCCATCGATGATCGCGGCGACCTGTTTGATCACCAGCGTATCCACGCGGAGGGATTCCAGGATCTCGGTTGCCAGTCGCGCGCCCTCCTTTTCGTGTTGCAACACCAGCTCCGGTCGTCCGCCGCCGGGGGCGATGGCGGCGAGCACGAGCCCGGGCTCCACCTGCGACCAACCAATGTCGTGCAGCATCATCGCCGGCAACACAACTCCGGGGTCGGCCTGCGGCCGTTGATCGAGCAGGGCGGCGGCCAGGGAAACGGAGTAGAGGGTGTGGGCGTCGTTGTCGCGCACCGCCAGCAGGTCCCGCGCCTGTCCCCAGATTTCGCCCAGCAACGGATGGGCTTCGAAAAGATCGGGCAGTGGCGGCGGGATGTGCTCGGAGGTGTCGAGCCCAAAGTGGTTGGCCTGTGGGTGAACTTTGATCATGGGCACATGCTTGCACCTACACCCCGTAAACCCAAGAGGTGGATTCCGGGCAGCGGAAACCTATCAGGCAACAATCGGCCGGGATCCGGCTCCGATGTGCTTTGCCCGCATGCCGGCATTGCTGGGTTAAATGGGTGAGCACCGGCCGGAAGATTATGGGGGATTCTTCCGACCGATGCTCTCATCACTCGCACCTTCAAGAGGTAACTACGACTCTAGGGAATCATTCTGGACATTTCATGGGTAACGGCATCGCGTTTCATGTGATTGCAGGTGTGCGAGCTTACTGGGTATGGGAGAAATGCATGCTCCCGCGCCGTCCGACCAGTACCGCGGAGAGGATGATGCCCAGGATCGCGAAGGCACAAGTCATCCACCAGGTGGAGGACCAACCTCCGGTGCTCATGGCCAGCCAGGCCACAATCATCGGGCCGGTGAAGTTGCCGACGTTGTAGATCTGCTGCATCAATCCCATCGCCGCCGGGGCCGAACCGCCCTCCGGCGCCAAGTCCACCGCCATTCGCGTCATGGTCGCGGGGATCATGGCGCCGGAAAAGGAGAAGAACCCGACGCAGGCGACCTGCCAGGCCAGTCCGCCGGGAACCGGCGACCAGTCAACGGCAAAGGTCAGCAGACTGGCCGCGGCCATCAGCACGAAGGACAGGAACAGCAGGGCGCGGGCAGGGGTGCCGCGCTGAAGCAGCATGCCGGTGATGATGGCGCCGGCCCCGTTGAGCCCGCCGACAACGGCCGACAAGACCCCGGCATGTGTGCCGCTCAGGCCGCTTTCCCCGTAGAGCGTGGGCAGGAACCCCACCACCGCCATCCACTGGACCGTGTAGCAACCGAAGACCACGCCTGCGAGCCACACCTTGGGCGATCGGGCGGTGATGCCGATGCGTCCGGCCGCGGCCTTGGCGCCTCCGGCACCGGCGGGGTGGTCCCTCGGCACCATGCGCAACACCAGCGGGATCGGCACCAGGCTGACGGCGGCCATGACCCACCACCACATCTGCCAGGTGCCAACCTGCAAGAAGTAGGCGCTGGCGATCAATCCCAAGAAGGTCGCGGTGCCCTGGTAGGCGCTCCAGCAGCCGACGGCCAGGTTGACTCGGCGGAAAGGTGCATGGCGGCGGATCAACCCGGGACCGACCACGGTGGCCACAATGAACCCGATGCCTTCAACCGCCCGGGAAGCCAACAGGGTATTCGCCCCGATCGACAGGGCGCCGAAGATCGAACCTGCACTCAGGAAGAGCAGCCCCAACAACAGGGTCCGGCGCTCGCCGATGACCTCGGCCAGCAACGACACTGCCAGGCCGCCGACCATGCCGGCCACCTGCACGATGCCCAGCAGCACCCCGGCGGCCAACAGGGACAGGCCCAGATCCTCCTGAATCTTCGGAAGCGCCGCGGGCAGTTTCCAGATGTGAAGTGCAGCGGTGATGCCTGCAACCACCACCACAATCCAGGCGGCATTGCCGCTGGCGGCGCGTTGGAGGCTGGGTTGGATCATCGTCAATGGAAAAGGTCCTTCGTTGGGCAGTTGATCGGATTCTTCCATGCCCGTGAGACGGAACACGAAGATGTGTCGAACCACAACCGAGTGCGAGTCTGCCCGCGGCCTGTCGGATTCCTCCGAGACCTTGACCGCCCGTCCGGCGTCCGATGGAATGGCAAGCAGGAATCCAGACCAGCGAAGGGTATTCGATCATGTCCCCGGAACCAACCAGCACGGCAGCAACCGGCAAGCACACAACCAACGGGGTGCCCCACGGCTACACGGCGCTGACTCCGTTCATCGTGGTTGACCCGGCGCACGAGGCCATCGAGTTCTACCGCGACGTCTTCGGTGCCACGGTGCTCTCGGTGATGCCCGGCGCTCCGGGGGAGGATGGCAACGCCACCGTCGCCCATGCGGAACTCGATTTCGGCAACGGCATCCTGCAGCTCTCCGACCCGCAGCCGGGATACGGGCTGGTCGCGGCCGATGCGCAGCACACCAACAATTCCATTGCGGTCTACGTGCAGGATGTGGACGCCGTTTTCGCACGGGCTCTGGAGCGCGGAGCCACCGCGGTTGAGCAACCGGCGGACTTCGTCTCCGGAGACCGCTTTGCCACCTTCGTGGATGCGTTTGGGCGTCGCTGGAACGTCATGACCCGCGTTCAGGACCTGTCCCGGGAGGAATCCGAACGCCGGGTTGCCACATGGCTCGAATCGTTCAACGCCACGGGCACGGATTAGGGGAAAACCAGCGTCGGCGGCCGGCCGTGCAGGCCTGGACCTGCCGCATGTACGCGCCCAGGCTTATTCTGGCGGCGGTCCTGAAATCCCGGGTGTAATGCGCCCGACCGGCAAGGCCCGACGCACTAGAGCCCCGGGGGGGGG
>NZ_JBIXLM010000047.1:0-32237 GCF_045798545.1 Paeniglutamicibacter sp. ORCA_105
AATCGTTGCTCCGTCCGAGGGGTCGTGTTTGACTTTTGGCGAGCAGGAAAATATCCACGGAAGACAATAGATTGCCGAGGTGTTCTATGCCCAGCCACAAGGGATCCAACAGCCACAGCGGATCAGCAGCCGATACCGCAGCCAAGGCCACGTCGGCTCCCGCTCCCGACGACAAACGGAAGCCGGAAAGTCCCACGGATTTGACTGGGACATCGTGGAAGTACATCTTCACCCGGTCCATCAGGGAATTCTCGCGTGAAAAATGCACTGACCTCGCCGCCGCCTTGACCTACTTTGCAATGCTCTCGCTTTTCCCTGCCCTCCTTGCCTTGGTTTCATTGCTCGGCGTCGTGGGACAAGCCGAAAGCACCACGCAAACGATGATGCAGGTGCTTGAAGGCATTGCGAGCCCCGAAGTCGCAAATACCTTGCGCCAGCCCATCGAACAGCTCGCCAGCACGCCATCGGCCGGACTGGCATTGATCGTCGGTCTCCTGGGTGCGCTCTGGAGCGCTTCCGGCTACGTCGGAGCCTTCGGGCGGGCGATGAATCGTATTTACGACGTGGAAGAGGGACGCCCGTTCTATAAACTGAAACCGCTGTTGCTGTTGCTGACCCTCGTACTGCTCCTCATGACCGCCGGCATGGCGATCCTGCTCGTCATTTCCGGACCGCTGGCCCAAACCATCGGCGACGCCGTCGGTTTAGGCGAAACCACGGTCAGTATTTGGAACATTGCCAAGTGGCCGGTGCTGGTGCTTTTCGCCGTAGTCCTGATAGCGGTGCTCTATTACGGCACCCCCAACGTCAAGCAACCAAAGTTCCACTGGCTCAGTCCCGGCTCGGCCATTGCCTTGCTCATCCTGGCGATCGCGACCCTGGGCTTCTTCTTTTACGTCTCGAACTTCGGCAATTACAACAAGACCTACGGAACCATTGGCGGAGTCATCGTGATGCTGCTGTGGATCTGGATTGCCAATCTGTCGTTGCTCTTCGGCGCCATCTTCGACAGCGAAGCAGAACGGGCTCGCGAATTGCAAGGCGGCATAGAGGCCGAGGCGTCACTTCAATTGCCGCCTCGCGACACCAAGGCCAGCGACAAGCTACGGAAACGCGAGGAAAAGGACATACAGGAGGGCAAGGACCTTCGTCTGGAAGCCACGGCACGCGGCGAGGATCCTGACGCAAACGAACGAAGGAACACGTAGCCCGGTGGGCAAAGGAATGGGAAGGGGATCGCGGACAACACCTTCGATTCCCCTTCCCCATTCCCCCGATCAGGGCTGCAACACGACCTTGATGCAGCCGTCCTGCTTCTTCTGGAATGTCTCATAGAGTTCAGGGCCACGGTCCAGGGGCACCGTGTGTGTCACCAGATCATCCAGACCCAAGGGGTCCGTTGTGTCCTCGGCCAAGGGAAGTAGCTCCTCGGTCCAATGCCGGACATTGCATTGCCCCTGACGCAACTGGATCTGCTTGTCGAACATCTCCAACATGGGCATGGGCGTAGCCGCCCCGGAATACACGCCACTGAGGGAAATCGTGCCGCCCCGGCGCACCGAGGCCACGGCCGCATGAAGCACTGCGGTGCGATCAACCGAGACCTTTTCCATGGCCAGCTTCGCAATCTTGTCCGGTAGGAACCCGGTGGCCTGTTGCAAAACCTGGGCTCCCGGGGAGTCGTGGGCTTCCATCCCCACCGCATCCAGCACTGCGTCCGGTCCCCGGCCCGTTGCATCCAATAGTTCCTTGGCAATGTGTTTTCCAAAGTCCATGGTCTCGATGCCGTGGCGTTCGGCCATGGCGCGGCGTTCGGGCACGGGGTCCACGCCAATCACCCTTTGACCCAGGTGCGTGCCGATGCGTGCGGCGAGCTGGCCCACTGGCCCTAGCCCGAAGACCGCCAGGGTCCCCCCTTGCGGGACATCGGCGTAGGCCACGCCCTGCCAAGCGGTGGGCAGGATGTCGGAAAGGAAGAGGTAGCGGTGGTCGGGCAGTTCCTTTCCGACCACGATCGCGCCGTAATCGGCATGGGGAACACGCAGGTATTCCGCCTGTCCTCCGGGCACCCGGCCATAAAGTTCCGAGTAACCGAAGAATGCGGCCCCCTTGTTGTGGGAGTGCACTTGGGTGACTTCGCACTGCGACTGCAGTCCGCGGTCACACATCCAGCAGCTGCCGCAGGAGATATTGAAGGGTATGACCACCCGGTCACCGACCTTCACCCTGGAAACCGACGACCCGATTTCCTCGACAATACCCATGGGTTCGTGCCCCACAATATCGCCGGCGTGCATGTACGGGCCCAACAATTCGTAGAGGTGGAGGTCGGATCCGCAGATTGCGCTCGATGTTACTTTTATGATGATGTCCCCGGGCTCTTCAATGCGCGGATCGGGCACTTCCGTGAACTCGATCTTTCGTTTTCCCTGCCATGTCAATGCCTTCATTGTTTCCTCCCGAAGCGTGGTGGATTCATTTGTTGGTCCCGGTTGTGTGTTTGTGGCCGCAGCGGCTAGAGCGATCGTCCCCGGGTTCGCCGAAGTAGGCCGTCACGGCGCGATTAGATCGACGGGCGAGGGAACGAGGTGCACAGCAGTGTGCCGCGGGGCCGGGATCCCCCGGTCCCGCGGCACAACGCCTTGCGCTACTGGAATCCGCCGCTCGTGCGTGGCGGATCGGGGTACGCTGCCCCGCGATCCGTGGTGGTGCGCGGTGTTGCGCCCGTGGTTGCGCCCGAGTCCGACACATTCGCCCCGGCACCGCCGGCTTGGTCCTTCAGGTGGCTGGCTTCGTCGGCCGTCTCCGTCCTGAGCGTATCGGCCGATTCGCGAGCGGAGGACTTCAGGTTCTCCACGGCCTCGGTTGCCGGTTCCTTCATGTCCTCGGCGATGGTCTTGGCAGCCTCGGACAGTTCCTCGGTCAATGGCTCCGCTTTCTCCTTTAGCGCATGAACCATGTCGCGTTCCTGGTCGCTACCCGGTATGAGGGAAGAGACGAGAAGTCCGGCACCAAAGGCGATGAGCCCCGCTGCCAGCGGGTTCCCACGGGTCTTGGAGACCATGGTGTCGGGGGCATTATGCAACATGTCGCTCGCATCTTCCCCTGCAGTTTCAACGCTGCCCATCACCGCGTCCTTGGCCCGACGTACCGAACCCTTAATCCGCTCGCCTTGCCGGTGAGCAATACTCGAGGGACTGACCTTGTCGGCAATGGCGTCCACGTCCTCACTGAGGTTTCCGCGTGTACGCTCAATGTCATCACGAATCTCTTCCGGATCCCTGCTCATGGGGTTTCCTCCTTGGGGTTGAATGCTGGCGGGATGTCCTTGATGGTTTCGGCGGTCTGGGGAAGCCCCTTCACCTCTTTGAATTGCTTCTTGGCAACGCTTGCCATGACCGCGGCGACAATGGCCCATACCACCGCAACGATGACGGCGGACCAGCCGTAGCCGACCCAGTTCGCGATCCCGACCATGGCCGCTATGGACAGGAAAAGCAGGACGAAGTGACCTGCAACTCCTGCGCCTCCGTAGAGCCCCGCCCCCTTGCCTGCAGATCGGGCCGAAGCCCGTAGTTCGGCCTTGGCAAGTTCGGTTTCCTGGCGTACCAGGTTCGAGACGTTCTGTGTCAGGTCACTAAAGAGGTCTCCCAACGACACGTCCGCGGCAGCATCGGTGGTTTCCGCGTTCGGCGGAGCGCCGGCCCGATGGGCACCGGTATTTGTCGGAAATTCGCTCATGATCCGCTGAACCCCTGTCCGTTCCCCCGACCCGCGGGCGGGTAGTACTCCACCCCCGGGTCGACGCCTGTGCCGCCGACGGCACCTGAACCCATGGTTTGGTTAACCGTTGGCGGAAGCGGACTTACGTCGCGTGGTTCGCCCATTTCGGGAATTTGCGCCGATGAGGCCCGGGACTTTTCGGAGGCATCTGGTCCGCTTCCGGCGTTCCGGGTGATCCTGCCGGCGAGCAATCCTGCACCGAGTGCGATGCCCAAAAAGGCCCCGGGACGACGACGGGCAAAGTCCTTGACTTCGTGGAGGATGTCGCCCGGCTCCTTGTTTCCAAGCCACTGCGCGGCGTCGCCGCTATACCGGGCCGCTTGGTCCACGAGGTGGGATGCAGTGCCCGAGGCGTCCGAGGACTGCAACATGGAGCGCAGTTCATCGCTGATCTGGCGCAGGTTCGTGGAAACTTTTTCCTGCGCGACGGCGGTCTGGGCCTTCACGTCCGAGCCAAGTTCATCCAGCAGATTGCTGGTCTGCTTTTTCGCGTCGTCGAGTATAGACTCCGCCTCTCGTTTGGCTGCATGGCCTACGTGCCTGGCGGATTCCTTGCCGTCTTCGGCCAGTTCGCGAGCCTGTTCCTTGGCTTCTTGGCCTTTCCCGGACGTGGAACCCGGCTGAGGAGCGCCCACCACAGGGGCGCCAGAGACTCTCGCGTCGCCGCCGGCGGTACTGGGTCCACCTAGATCGGGAGGCAGAAGTGGTTCCGGCGGCACAATGGGATCGCCTGTCTTGAACGGCTCGGAAACCGGGTCATTCCGATGCGCTTGGACGTTGTGTCCTCCCGTCTTCGGTGGCGGCACACGACCTGCGTCGCCTAAGTTTCCCTCTGGCGGGTATGCGGCGTTGAAATCATTCTCACTCATTGGTTGACCTCCAATTGATCCACGCCCCGTGGGGCAGTATTCGTCGGATTTCGTGACCCGCAGCTTGTGTGGCGGGACACCGTGCATGCATCGCACCGGGTTCTTGGCGCGTATGCGAATCAATGAACTTGACTTGTGCTCAGTATTTCGGCTTCCTGAATGTTCGCGATTTGCTCAGGATCAAGAGAGGAAACTTTCCGTGCCGAACCTAAACGCTGGATCCCCGCTGCTAAAGGATCCGCGATACAAATCAGCAAAACAAGAGAATCGCGCGGACACAACCTTTTTGACATCGACCCCATGAAAATTGTTGGGATCGCTGTCGCGGCGCTTCGGAACGGCCGTACGAAACAGCCTTGAGGACGACCGTGACCGTTGCTTTGAGGTTGAGTCGTCAAAAACCGGAAAGGGTGTCTGGGCGGAAACTGGCCTTCGACCGGAGTCCAAGCCCAGTGTTGCCGTACAGGTCGCCGGATGGGAAACGTGGCACCTTGAATCATCCATCGTCAATTGACGTACGGAGGACCGATCGCGACTACTTTTCATCGACTCGGGCGGACCTCGCGCCTTCAATACAGGGAGGAGCCACAGGGACTCCGCAGTGCCGGAATACTGCAAGGGCAGGCAACTGGGAGCGCATGATTTTCTGGCCGTGAGTTTGGGTCCTGTGGGAATGATCCTATGGGAATGAGTAAGATCGATTGCCTCGAACTGGAGGTCCACGACATCGCCCGTGCGACGTCGACTATCACGTTCTCGGTCTGCTTCGGTTTGGGTCGATCGAATTCGTTTTGAAGCTACTCCAATGAATGAAGATCCACATACTCCGGCAACCCGTCAAAGGCTCGTGAATCGCAGCCGCCACTCTCGCGCGGCAGTTTCAACTAATGGGCGGCCGAGTGCGGGGAGTGCAGTTGTGTCCCCACCCAGTAACGTGAAAAGACAGCGGAGTTTCCGACGTCAATTGAACAATCGAAACAGCAGGCTCTTGGAGTGTGGACGCTCAACCGAAAGACACCTACCCTCACCAAGCGACAGTGGTCGCCGTTCCGAAGAACAGCGACCACTGAGGGCGTTCTCGTCCTTTATTGGACACACGCTTGATACTTAACGATCCTCGTTGCCGAATTCGCCAAGCGTCTCGTCTTCACTGCTACCGGAACGTTCGCCGAGCTGCTCGGACTCGAGGCGTTCTTCGCCGCCGCCGAACCCACCGGACTCCTGGCCTCCATCGCCGCCACCGAACCCACCGGACTCCTGGCCGCCATCGCCGCCACCGAACCCACCGGACTCCTGGCCGCCGCCGAACCCGCCGGACTCCTGGCCGCCGCCGAACCCGCCGGACTCCTGGCCGCCATCGCCGCCACCGAACCCACCGGACTCCTGGCCGCCGCCGAACCCACCGGACTCCTGGCCGCCATCGCCGCCTAAATCACTGGCCAATTCCGAGCCATCCGTGCTTTGTCCGTTGCCGAAGCTGCCAGCATCGGCCTCCCCGCCGATCAGATCTTGGTTCTCGTTTTCGTCTTGGTTTCCGAACTGTCCGGAGTTGTATTCATCTGCCATGATTCTTCTCCTTTTGTATCTTCGACCCCTATACGAGCGGGATGACGAGACCCAATGTAATAAACCAGCACCGACGTGACAACCCGTTTTTGGCGACTCGCCGAGATGGCTTTTGAACCGTAAAAACCTTCCATCGCCTTCAATTGCGGGTGCACCGAAGGTCCTCCAGGTGATTCAACCCCGTAATATTCCGATAACTGGAGATGCCTTCCACGCGATTCGATAAATACGTCGATATTGAATGTTCCGGGCAACGTGTAAAGTCCTTCCTTGCATGGCAAGAGTGCCATTAGAGTCGAACTACACAGCCCGACCATGGGACCGTCATATGGCTCGGTTAGCAGAGCTCAGAGCCGCCTGCGCGGCGAATACTAGCTAGCGGGCGACGGTCCCGTGATCGAGGACTGGGCACCGTCGAAACCAATGCAACTGCCGGGCTTGGTCAGGGAACCCTGGGTCGCCCGGAATGACTACGATGTTTTTCCCGCCGACGTGCAAGGGGCGAAGCATGGCGCAGATCTCCAGATCCGGGAGAGTCATAACCGAATTCGAATTTGCACAGTCACGGAAGGATGAGGTCCGACGACCGCGATTGCCAATAAAGGGACCGCTTGCTGATGAGCAGTCCGTAATTGCTCCCATGAGCCGGACATCACGCGCAATCTCCGCGTTTCGAGAAGACGTCCCACGGCAGCCGTCCTGGCACATCGGCGCTAACAGAGTGAACTACACAAGCGAACGACGCAGACGAGTGGTCCTTCGACCTTCCCTCGATATCGAGCACGCCATCACGCGTTGGATCCATATGCCAGCGATCCACCCAAGCCCATGCCAGGGCCAGCGAGAAAGCAAGAAATCCATCGATGCCTCTCTAGTGGTGCATACGAGCTCTATTTGGGAGGTAATACCGGTGGATGTCCCGATGCTGGATTCGCTCGTCGATCTTGAACGAATGGTCAAACATTCTGCTGATTTCTATGTCAGGTATGCAGAAGGGTGGGACGCAGATCGCGAACGGGGAAGCAAAGACCACGAGAGCGGGATCGAGATGCTGGCCTTATCAGTCAATCCGCTATCCCCAGAACTTTGCTGGACAAGACCCCTGACGGATTGGTTGGCCCGCCAGCTTTGCCAATTCAAGCACCTGTTTGGGGAGTACCCGAAACGCAAGGGATGGATCGCACATGGCAACAACGCAGGACGGGGGGCCGGACTGCGATCCGCTTTTCACCCAGGTCGAGTCAGCGGCGAAGCTTTCGGATGCCTTGCTGGAAAATGACCCGAAGAATAGGCGTCCCCAGTAGCTGGAGGGAAACACTCCAGTGACGCTGACATCACAAAAAACCGCAGAAGCAACCCAAGGAGCACACCATGGACTCGATATGGCTAGATCCTCGACCTGGCATTGCAACAGACCTCTTCGTACCCGACGGGCACTACGACGCGGTGGTGGCCGGGGCCGGCCTCACCGGTCTGGTTAGCTCGCTGCTTCTCAGCAGGGCCGGATTGCGCGTGGCAGTGATCGAGTCCCGATTCGTGGGCGCCGGGACCACCGGGCACACCACGGCGAAACTCAGTCTGCTTCAGGGCACCACGATGCAGGAAATCCGCAAGATTTTCCCTGCGGAAGTCGCACATGCCTATGTGGAAGGGAACAAGGAGGGACAGGCCTGGCTATTGCGGTATCTTGACGAGGTCGGGGTACCGCACCAATCCCGTGATGCCTTCACCTATGCAGTCGATGCCTCGGGCCGTGAACAACTCGAAAAGGAGGCGGAGGCCAGCAGTGAAGCCGGACTGCAAATCGACACCCTTGAGGATCCGGATATCGGGCTGCCGTACGCGGTTGCCGGCGCCCTCGTCCTGCGCGACCAGGCCCAGTTCGACCCCGTGGCAGCGTTGAGGGCCCTATGCAACGACGTCCGCACCCGCGGAGTCAAGGTCTTCGAGGACACCCGTCTCACCGGCGCGGGCAATTCCGCACCCCTGGAGATCACCACGAGTCAAGGATTGCTGTTCGCCGACACGCTGATCATCGCCACGGGCACCCCTGTCCTGGATAGGGGTGGATTCTTCGCCAAACTGGAACCTTCCCGTTCATACCTCGCTGCCTACACCGGCACCCCCCACGGCCGGCCCTTTCCGCAAGGCATGTATCTCTCGGTCGGGAACCCAGGTCGTTCCCTGCGCACTGCCACACGCCACGGAAAGCCCGTATTGCTGGTGGGAGGCAACGGCCACCCGGTCGGCGCAGGGTCCCCGCGCGCAGCCGCCCGGGATCTGGACCTGTGGGCCAGGGAGCACTTCGCGGTGGCCGAACGCACGCACGCTTGGTCCGCACAGGACTACCGTTCGGTCAATGCCGTGCCGTTCGTCGGTCCGATGCCGCGCGGCGGCGGCCGGATCCACGTCGCCACCGGATATAACAAGTGGGGCATGACTAACGCCGTCGCAGCCGCCTTGAGGCTCTCAACCGAATTCCTGGGCGAGGAGACCCCCTGGGGCGCGGTGTTGGCCCATCGCACCTCCGGTGCCGCGGCACTGGCCGAAACCGGCAAATTCAATGCGGGTGTTGCCAAGGGACTGGTGACCGGTTGGGCGCACGCTCTGACCCAGTCCAATTCCCGCGTCGCCGAAGAAGCCCCCGACTCCGAAGAGGCAACCGCGCCGGGACGAACAGATGGCAGGGTGGTCCATGACGGCGTGCACCCCGTCGCCGAATCGATCGTGGATGGGCGTACCTGTCGGGTCTCGGCCATCTGCACCCATTTGGGTGGGATCCTCACCTGGAACGACGAGGAACGTTCTTGGGACTGCCCGCTGCACGGCTCCCGCTTCACGCCCTCGGGCATCTTGATCGAGGGCCCTGCGACCAGCGACCTGAAGCCCGCGGACGACCGGACCTAGAAGGAGGGAATTGATGCGCATTCTCTGGTCACCGGATGCCCCGGGTGCTTGACTGGGAACATGAGAGCAATCTGGACCGGATCCATTGCGTTCGGGCTGGTCAATGTGCCGGTCAAGGCCTATGGCGCCACGGAGGACCACGACGTCCAACTCCACCAGGTGCACGACGCCGATGGCGGCCGAATCCGCTACCAGCGCCGCTGCGAGGTCTGCGGCAAGAAGATCGACTACGAGCACATCGACAAGGCCTATGACGACGGTGAGCGGACGGTGGTGCTCAGCGGCTCGGACATGGAGGCCCTTCCGGCGGAGAAGAGCCGGGAGATCGAGGTGGTTCAGTTTGTGCCAAGCGATCAAATCGATCCCATCATGCTCGAACGCAGCTACTACCTTGCCCCCGATTCGAAATCGCCCAAGGCCTACTCGCTGCTGCGCCGCACCCTTGAAGAGACCGAACTGACCGCGGTGGTGAAATTTGCGCTGCGGCAGAAGACCCGATTGGGTGCCATGCGCGTGCGCGGGGACGTTTTGGTGCTCCAGGGGCTGCTCTGGGGGGACGAGGTCCGCGAGGCGGACTTCCCGGAGACCAGGAAAGGCAGCAAGATCAGTCCGCAGGAGCTGAAGATGTCCGCGGCCCTCGTCAAGCAGTTCAGCGCCGATTTTACTCCCGAGGAATTCGAGGACGACTACCAGGTACAGTTGCGCACGCTGATCGAGGAGAAGCTCAAGCAAGGCGATTCCCTTGACACCGAAAAGACCTTCGGCGCGAAGGACACCGATGCGCAGGAGACCGAGACCGGGGACGTCATTGACTTGATGGAGGCGCTCAAGCGCAGCATTGCCCGCAAGGGCCAGCCAAGTGAGGCGGACGGGGGCGGCACGGCGGCGCAAAGCGGGACCGGCAAGAAGGCGACGGGCACAAAAAAGACGCCGGCGAAGAAGAAGGCACCTGCGAAAAAGAAGACCACGACAACCAAGACCGCCGATGCCCCCGCTGCAAAGAGCAAGTCCCGCAAGGGCGCCTAAATGCACGATGGCCTTGAACGCGTGGAGCCCGGTACCGCGGGCATTCGCAGGCTGGCTGCCGGACGCGGCTTCAGTTACCTGTCGGCCAACGGGCGGCGGATCCGCTCGGAGCGGCTGCTCGAGCGGATCAGGCAACTGGCGATTCCCCCGGCCTGGACGGAGGTATGGATCGCTTCCTCCCCAAAGGCCCACATCCAGGCAACAGGGGTGGACGCAGCGGGACGCACGCAGTACCTCTACCATGCCCGCTGGCGCGAGGTTCGCGATGACGAAAAATTCATCCGCTCCCTGGCCTTCGCCCAGCGGCTCCCGGTCCTCCGCCGCATCGTGACCCGTGACCTGAAGCAGACCCAAGACCCCAGAAGACGAGCGCTGGCAGCTGCCGTACGGCTCATGGACCGAGCCGGACTTCGGATCGGCGGCGTCGCCTATGCCCAAGAGAACGGTTCCTTCGGCGCGACGACCCTGCTCAAGCGACACCTTGAGACCGAGAGCCACACCGTACACCTGCATTTCTCCGGCAAATCAGCAGGAACCTGGGACGTGACGATCAGCGATCCCCTACTGGCCGACTATTTTTCCTCGCTGCCGCGCACCCCCGGTTCGGGGCCGGCGATCTGCCACGCCGTGGCATCCGGTCGCCGGAAGCAATGGACGGCAGTATCGGACACCGAGGTAAACGGTTATCTGGGCGACGTTGCCGGTCATGGGTTCACCGCCAAGGACTTTCGCACATGGCAGGGCTCCGTAGTGGCGGCCGTGTCCTTGGGCCGTGCCCAGCGGGCGGGGGCCACGTCGCCCGAAGCCGTCACCGCAGCCATCCAGGAAGCCGCCGACTGGCTGCACAACACCCCGGCCGTCGCCCGGGACTCCTACGTGAACCCGCGGGTGATTGCACTTTTTGAACGTGGCGTGGTTGCCGATCCGGGGCAGCGGCCGGATCGTGCGGTGCTTGATCTCTTGCTCGATGGTCGTGAAGGAGACCGGGGGTGAGCCGTGTATCCGCACCATGGTCCCATCGCTAAACACGAACACCCGAATCCAATACGTCATCAACTATTGCATTCGCCGTCCGTGGACTCGGCGTGGGTTCAGCCCCCCGGGGGCGTGTGACGCACATGGACGCGATGTCGAAATGCTTGTGCTCTGTGACACTTCACCTACATAATCAAAAGGTCTTCGGTTGGCGGATTCTTCCGCCAACCACACGTGGCTTCTCCAGTCCCCGGGAACCCGTTGCCTTTCAGCGAAACTCGAGGATCGGGTTCATGAAGTCCCCCCAATTGCTTGCGGAGCCGCAACGTCACGGTTCATTGCCCGTGCCGGCGGCCGCCATGCGCGTCCCTACGTCGCCAGCCCCGACAAAAAATGGTTCGGCAGTCATCTGTCAAAGCTGCCAAAGCGATCACTACCTCGTTTTTGAAAAAGTCATCCCCCTGCCGCATCGAATTTCCGAACCGGCAACTTGGGAGATTGAATGCTGGTGCGGCCAGTGCGAGGAATTCCTGGCGGTGCGGACCACCCGACCGCCGCTAACGCCGCATTCCATCCTTAATGCGTCGACGGGACGGGAACGCGGGCGCATCTGACGCCCATTCATTGATCCGCCAGGTGGCCAATGCTTGACTTGGGATTGACGGAAAGAGGCTGATGTAACACCATCGGATGCCGAAGGACGGACTGTCCATTCGAAACGAGTGCCGAAGCAAGCCGCCCAGGATGTGCCGTAAGCATTGACCAGCACGCTGTCCGGGTTCCAGTTGTCCAGCCTGCCTGACGAACGAATTGACCGAACATAGAGGCCGCATTGGAATGGCCAGTGAAAGGAAAGTGCCGTGCATGAGTTGGACCTGATCCGGGCAGCCAGCGAAGACGTGGCGGCCGCTCGGCTCTTGCTGAGGCAACGCCAGGAAACCTTGGACGCCATCACGCGCGCGGCGCTGGAACACGGTGTCCCCGCCGCGGAAATCGCCGCGGTCCGCAACGAGACCGGCGACATTCCTCACGTCGAAGGTCTACCGAGGAATGTCGCCACGAAAGGCTGAGAGCAACGCGTGGTCGCCTCGCCTCTCCAGGCTGTCATTCTCCAGTTGGGGCCAGTGCACCGCCCGTGTCCCCCGGGAATCAATGTTCGATCAAAGGGCCCAGCACGGGAGCTGAGCGAACGCCTCGCGATTGTCAGGCCCTGTCGGTTGCCTGCGCGTGCCCCGCCTCGCGGGCGCAATGGGCACAACAGTACATGCCGGTCTCACTTTCCACGCCGTGGCCCAGGATCCTGCATCCGCAGTGGGCGCATGCAGGCGCCATCATATGGGCGGCACATTCAAAACTGTCGAACGTCCGGGTCTCCCCCGCCCCGGGTCAGCGTGAAGGTCTTGTCATAGTCATTGCCGCACATATCGCACGTAGCCATGGTCGCTCCTTTTGTATGGTTTTCTTCTGGGGGGTAAACGCATTTTGTACCTTTCCGGGAGGATGAGGCGAGACCGGTCCCTCACCTGGTTTGTCCCGCTCGAAACCTCCGTCCTGGTCCCCAAGGGCATCCCCATCGGAAGCCGGGAAGTGTCATGCTTCATCGTCCAAGCGCATCCCTCCCGTCTCCGGCGCGCGTTTCACGGTGCCGTGGGCCGGGAACTGGTTCTCCGGGGCATCTCCCGGTTGGTTGCGTTGCCATCGGGCAGGCCGTCGAAATCCTCGAACCCGTTCCTGCCCATGTCGATGAGTACGGCGGCGACGATGACCCAGAACGCTGCCAGAAGAAGTACTGCGTATCCCCAGCCGATCCAGGTTGCCAGGCCCGCCAGGGCGGCCAATGCCAGAAAGAGGAACGCGAACTGTCCGGCCAGGACGGCCCCGGCATAAAGCCTCATCCCCTTGCGCACCGTGCGGTAGAGGATCCGGATCTCGCCCTTGACCAGCCCGATCTGCTGGTGGACGATGGCATCGAATTTTTCGGTGAATCCCCTGAACCGGTCCTCTAGCGCATGGCGCTGCGTCCGGTTCGAACCACGGGTGCGGGGCGAATCCAGGGTGTCCTGGGGCTGGACGTCCGCTGGTTGCCTGCTCATGGTCGGCTGAATCCCGGCCCCGGGCCGTGCAGTCCCGAAGGCTTGCCTCCAACATCGAGGTTGCCTTCGGTGCGCCGAGGCTCGGTGCCGCCAATGTTCGCACCTTCCGCCCGCTGCATTGCGGAGTCATTCCGTGGGCGCTCTGCGGATACCGGGGTCCTGCCTGTGCGCGCGTCGTTTGCCTCCCGTGCGGACGCACCTTCGCCGGCGTTCCGGGTCAGACGGCCCGCAACCAGGCCGGCGCCCAAGGCAATTCCAAGAAATGCCGCCGGGTGTCGCTTCGCAAACCGCTTGGTCTCCTGAACAAGGTTACCGGGGTCCCGCCCGTCCAACCAATCAGCCGCGTTTGCGCTGTACACCGTTGCCCGTTCGACGACGTTCCCGGCCAGACCGTTGGCAGAACCGTCATGGAGCATCCACGCGAACTCGTCACTGATTTCACGGAGCGTGGTGGTCACCCGGCGTTGCTGCATGGAGGCCTGGTTCCGGACCTCGTCGCCGAGGGTGGAGAACAACCTGGACCCCTCATCCCCAAGGTCCCGCGCAATATGGTGTGCCTCGGTTCCGGCGGCCCGGGCCATGTGCCCCGCGGACTCCCTCCCGGAGGTGACCGGTCCCGGCGCGTCGTTTCCGGCTGCGCCATCTCCGGCCGTAGCGAAGGGGCCCACTGCCCCAGGGGTCGTTCCGGTCGCCGTCCGCTTGGCGGTATCGGTCCACGGGTTCTTGATTGCCGGCTGCACGGTCGGCCGAACTGCTTGCCGGTCCAACGGGACCTCGGGTGTGTAGGGGGCACTGAAATCATTGACGTTCATGGTCTTCCTCCAATAGGTCCGCGCCTTGGAAGCGATGTCTGCCATGGAAACCCGGCCGCCCATGACCTTTCACAGCGCATGTTTCTCCTCGCGCCCCGGTTCGGTTTTCTCTGGACTCGATGTGAATTGGTGAATGGCCCGTCGTTGCGTGGCGACGCCGGGGGAGGCAGCGACCCCATGTGGGATCCTCAACGTATCCCGACGACCATCGGCGCTGCCACGATGCGGTCTTCCGGAGCTCCGGGGCTCCGCGGAAAACCCTGTCATTAAGAGCAAAGCAATAGTTCCGCCTCGGCACAAGGGTTTTGACATCGGAGGCAGGGAATCGGTTCGCTGGACGGCTTATGACCTGTCGGCGAGGGAAACACTCCGCGTCCCGGAGTCGATCCCATGGTGGGATTGGGGCGTGCCGGCCTGGACAGCCCGGGCCCGACCGGCGGACATCGTGTGTGCAGTCCTGGCTGGAAATGGGAGGGTACTGGCTAGTGGCCCGAGCGACGATCCCGGGTAAGCCGCCAGGTGCCGATGCCGATGTTCGACAGTGCGTCTACTCCCCAGAGCGCGGCAATGAGCGCCACGGCCCAGACTGGCAGCCAGGGTTGCTGCCAGTCGGTGAGCAGCACCAGTGCCACCGCAATCACCGCCTCGAACACGCCCCACAGGACCTGCGTGCGGGGTCGCCAGGAAAGGATGTTGAAGAACTTGCGGATGCCCTTGGCCTCGCGCGCGTCGGCACCCATGGCCTTGGCAACGGTTGGGCCCAGTCCGCGGGGCTCGATCGGGCGCGCAGATTCCGGCACCGTGCCATCCTCCACGTAGTCGGCCAGGGCGCGGGGCCGACCAAAGATTTCAAGCACGGCGCGCAACTTCTCGACCGCCCCGCTGCCGGCAAGTGCCTCGTTGAGCTGGGTGATCACGTCCTCGCCGATGCCGTATTCGGAGAGCTGGGCAATGGATTCCAGGTCCGGCGCGAGCCATTCGCGGGTGAGGAATTCGGAAACCTCGGCCGCCTTGGTGCCTGGCACGGGGTCGAGCACCGGCTCGGCAGCAACCGACCAGCCGTGGCCGAAGCCCGGGTAGCCGTGGAGCTTGCGGCTCTGGCCCTCGAACCAGAAGACCATGGAAAAGCGCGGGCCAAGGCGCGAGAGCATGATGGCGGGGAACGTCGACTTCGACAACATGATCTCGGGCATGTAGCCCTGGTGCACCGCCACGTCGCCGTGTTCGGTGGAGAAGTGCTGCCACGCCGTCTTGGTGGCACCGGCAAAGAACGCCACCTCGGATTCCTTGAAGGTGCCCAACAGCACCGATCGCCCTCCGGTCGGGTGCTCGAGCGCCTCGTCGGCGACAGGTTCCCCGCTCTCGGCATCCACCCCGTCGAAGTCGGCGTAGAGCGCTCCGGTGCCACGTTTCAGGGCGATGGCGAATCCCTCGATCTGCTGACCAAAGGAGATCTCCCCCGATTCATCGGCCATGACGATGAAACCGTCGGGGTTCACCGCCACGACCATCTCGACCACCGAGAGCTTGCCCCAGGAGACGGGTTCGGCCAGCAGGGAAATGCTTTGCCGGGCGCGCAGGGTCTCCTTCAGGCGTCGGTGGGCCTGGACGCCGGAGGGCTCATCGAAGATGAACGCCATGGAGGCGATCAGCCACGCTGGCGCCGCGCCTCCATCCGGCTCCCCGGGGCTACTTGCCAAGGAACTTCTCAAACCCCTTCGGCAGGTTCAATTCGGAGGGGTCAAAATCCTTGGGCCCGGCGCCGAAGGCGGCACCCGAGGGGGCCTTGGCCTTGTTGGCCTCCGCCGCCGCCAGCTGCGCGGCCTTGGCCGGGTTCCCGAACTTCTGCTTCTTCTTGGCCGAGCCCTTGGCACCCTTCTTGGCGCCTGGACGCCCGCCGGGCATGCCAGGGATGCCCCCGCCGGAGGCCAGTTTCTTCATCATCTTCTGGGCCTCGCCGAAGCGCTCGAGCATCGAGTTGACCTCGGAGACGTGCACGCCCGAGCCCTTGGCGATGCGGGCGCGGCGCGAGCCGTTGATGATCTTCGGTGCCACGCGCTCGTGCGGGGTCATGGAGCGGACGATGGCCTCGATCCGGTCGATCTGCGACTCGTCGAACTGCTCGAGCTGCTGGCGGGAGATCTGCGATCCGGGCATCATGCCCAGGATCTTCTTCATCGATCCCATCTTGCGGATCTGGGCCATCTGGGCCAGGAAGTCATCGAGCGTGAAGTCCTCGCGGTCGGCGAACTTCTTCGCCATCCGCTCGGCCTCGCCCTTGTCCCAGTTCTGCTCGGCCTGCTCGATCAGGGTGAGGATGTCGCCCATGTCCAGGATCCGCGAGGCCATGCGGTCCGGGTGGAAGATCTCGAAGTCGTCGAGGTTCTCGCCGGTGGAGGCGTACATGACGGGCTTGCCGGTGACCGAGGCCACCGAGAGGGCGGCACCGCCGCGGGCGTCGCCGTCGAGCTTGGTGAGCACCACGCCGGTGACCCCGACGCCGTCGTTGAACGCTTGGGCGGTGTTGACAGCATCTTGGCCGATCATCGCGTCAATGACGAAGAGGACCTCGTCCGGGTTGACGGCGGCGCGGATGTCAGCTGCCTGTTGCATCATTTCGGCATCGATGCCCAGGCGTCCGGCGGTGTCGACGATGACCACGTCGTGGAGCTTGGTGCGGGCCTCGGCAACGCCGTCGCGCGCCACTGCCACCGGGTCGCCGGTGGCCGACTCGAACTCGGAGGAGACGCCCGGGTGCGGTGCGTACACCGGCACGCCGGCGCGTTCGCCGTTGACCTGCAGCTGCTTGACGGCGTTGGGACGCTGGAGGTCACACGCCACCAGCAGCGGGGTGTGGCCCTGGGCCTTGAGGTGCTTGGCCAGCTTGCCGGCCAGGGTCGTCTTACCCGCACCCTGCAGGCCGGCGAGCATGATGACCGTGGGGGCGACCTTGGCCAGGTTCAGCCGGCGGGTCTCCCCGCCCAGGATGCCGACGAGTTCCTCGTTGACGATCTTGACGATCTGCTGGCCCGGGTTCAGCGAGGCCGAAACCTCTTCGCCCAGGGCACGTTCCTTGACATGGGCCACGAAGGCACGGACCACCGTGACGGCGACGTCGGCGTCCAGCAGGGCACGGCGGATCTCACGAACGGTGCCGTCGATATCGGCCTCGGTAAGCCGTCCCTTGCCGCGGAGGTTCTTGAAGGTGGATGTCAGGCGGTCGGAGAGTGAATTGAACACGTGCCGTGCACTTCTTTCGTTGTGGGCGTTAGGCGCGGTCTAACCCGCTGGACTCAACATCCAAGATTACCAATAACATGGGGCTCTTTCTTCAACACATGGCAGTCTTGGAGATGTGAACCTTGATTCAGGCGGACAAACCGGCACCCACGTAACCACATTATTGATCCTCGGCGCCTCCGGCGACCTCACCGGAAGACTGTTGCTTCCGGGCCTGGCCCGGCTGGTTGGCTCGGGCCGGGCCCGCGGGCTGAAGCTTGCAGGGGCCGGCGGCCCGGGTTATTCACAGGAGAAATGGCAAGAGCGCGTCAACGAGGTCTGCGCGGCGGCGAAGAAACAGGCCACGGGCCCGGGCGGCACCGAACTCGACAAGATTGCCGCCGACACCCGCTTCGCCGAACTCGACGTCACAAAACCCGGCGAACTGGCCGCCCTGGTCGATTCCCTTGAGGGGCCAGTGGCACTGTACTTCGCGCTTCCCCCCGCTGTGAGCCAGAAGGCCTGCGAGGTCCTGGAACCCGGGGAACTTCCCGAGTCCACGCTGTTGGTCATGGAAAAGCCGTTTGGCTCCAACCAGAGATCCGCGCAAGAACTGAACCGGACGCTGATCCGCCTGGTCCCGGAGGAAAACATCCACCGGGTGGACCACTTCCTGGGCAAGGGCACGGTGTTCAACATCCTGGGCCTGCGCTTCGCCAACCGGCTGCTCGAACCCCTGTTCACCGGTGAGCACGTTGAGAAGATGGAAATCTTCTACGACGAGGAGCTGGCACTGGAGGGCCGGGCCGGGTACTACGACGGCGCCGGGGCGCTGCGTGACATGATCCAGTCGCACCTTTTGCAGATCCTTGGCCTGCTGACCATGAATGCGCCGGCGACGCTGAAGGAACGCGACGTGCGCGACCACCTCGGCTCGGTGCTGCGCGCCACAGCCCTGGCCGGCAACGCGGCCGACTCCACGCGCCGTGCCCGCTACACCTCCGGAACCTCGAAGGGCCGGCCGGTGCCCGACTATGCCACCGAAGAGGGCGTGGAACCGGCCCTGAAGACCGAGACCCTGGCAGAGGTCACGCTGAACATCAACAACTCGCGCTGGGCCGGGGTCCCGTTCATCCTGCGTGCCGGCAAGGCACTGGGAACCGCGCGCAAGGAAGCCATCATCACCTTCCGCCCGGTCTCCCACCTACCCACCGGATTCAAGGGCACCGACGAACCCACGAAGCTACGTATCGGATTCGGCCCCGACACGCTGTCCCTGGACCTGGACGTCAACGGCCCCGGCGACCTCTACACCCTGGACCGTGTCACCCTGGCCGCCGAACTCAACTCCCCGGACCTCCTTCCTTACGGCGAAGTCCTCCTCGGCGTGCTCTCCGGCGACCCGACCCTGTCCGTGCGCGGAGACACAGCGGAGGAATGCTGGCGCATCGTCGACCCGATCCTCACCGCGTGGGCCGACGATGCGGTGCCCTTGGCTGAATACGCCGCGGGCGGAAACGGCCCGGCCGACTGGGACACCAATTGCACCAAGCCCGTCAATGGCCCGCCTGCACAGGCCAATGCCAGGCACTAGCAACGCGATCCCCGCGGGCGACGCTTGGCGCGCCCGTGTGTGCCCCGGGCACGCCGAGGGAATACGGTAGGACGAGGACATTTTTAATCGTTGGACCTTGAGATGGATCCGGCGTCCGTATTCTTCGCGCCCGACACCGGCACGACAGCCCCGACACAAAGGCTAGATTTTGAACGGCAATGCAACGTTTCGGCACCATAATTCGGCCCTCTTGGCCGTCACCAGCGTGCAGGCCCCGGTGGTCATGACCTCCGGGGAATTCGACGAACGTCTGGCCCCCAGCCTCAAGCGCCTGCGCTTGTCGAAAAAGCTGTTGGAGCGTGTTGCCGGCGTCATGGAGCGCCGTTGGTGGTCCGAGGGGACCAGCTTCGACGATGCCGCGGTCGAGGCCGGCGGCAAGGCCCTGGCCGAGGCCGGCATCGAGCCGGGCGAGATCGGCCTGCTGATCAACACCTCGGTCACCCGCCGCAACCTGGAACCCTCGGTGGCCTCCAAGATCCACCACGACCTGGGACTGCCGTCCTCGGCCATGAACTTCGACGTGGCCAACGCCTGCCTGGGCTTCGTCAACGGCATGACCCTGGCCGCGAACATGATCGACTCCGGGCAGATCAAGTACGCCCTGGTGGTCGCGGGCGAGGATGCCCAGCCGACCCAGGAAACCACGTTCCGCCGGCTCAATGCCGAGGACTCCACCCGCGAGGACTACCTGCGGGAATTCGCGACCCTCACCCTGGGTTCGGGCGCCGCCGCCGCGGTCATCGGCCCGGCCGATGCGCACCCCGGCGCGCACCGCATCGTTGGCGGGGTGTCCCGTGCGGGAACCGAACACCACAAACTGTGCGTCGGAGGCCCGTCGGGCATGTACACCGACACCAAGGGGCTGCTGGACAACGGCCTGGAACTGGTGGTCGATGCCTGGGACGAGGCCCACCAGGCCGGCTGGAACTGGAAATCCATGGATCGCTACGTCACCCACCAGGTATCCAATTCCTACACCAATGCCATCATCAAGGCCGTCGGCCTGGTCCGCGACCGGGTCCCCATCACGTTCCCCAAGTGGGGCAATGTCGGGCCCGCATCGCTGCCCATGACCCTCTCCCAGGAAGCCAAGACACTGAAGCCCGGTGATCGGGTGCTGTGCATGGGGGTAGGTTCCGGGCTGAACACCGCCATGCTGGAGCTTGCCTGGTGACCGAGTTCTTCCCCGGTGTCGATTCCCGGTACTCCCGCCGCGTCATGGTGCCCTCCACCTCGGACGTGGATGCACCGGGCACCAGCCACCAATGGCACCTGCTGGACAACGCCTCCGAGCTGGCCGACAAGGGCATCACGCCGGTCGGCACGCTATTGTGCGTGCACGGCAATCCCACCTGGTCCTACCTGTGGCGCGGCCTGCTGCAGCACGTGGCCACCCACGACCTGCCCTGGCGCGTGGTGGCGGTTGACCAGCTGGACATGGGCTTCTCCGTGCGCACCGGCGTGTTCCGCCGGCTCGCCGACCGGGTCAACGACCTCGGCGACCTGTCCAACGCCTTGAAGCTGACCGGAGACGTGACCACGGTCGGCCACGACTGGGGCGGACTCATTTCCCTGGGCTGGGCCCTGGCACACCCGGACCAACTGGCCAACGTGGTGCTCACCAACACCGCGGTGCACCCGGCCGGCTACGAACTGCCCGCAGCGCTGCGCCTGGCCTCCCACCCCGCGGTCCACGGCTGGGGCACCAAAACCACCGACGCCTTCCTGCGCACCACCCACTCGCTGGCGCAGCCGGCCCTGGAACCGATCGTCCGCCAGGCCTTCATGGCCCCCTACGCCAATGCGGGGCGGAGGACCGGAGTGGCGAACTTCGTTGCCGACATCCCCTTCACCGAGGACCACCCCAGCCGCACCGCCCTCGATGCCATCGCCGATGGCCTGCGCACGCTGGAGGTTCCGGCTTTGCTGCTCTGGGGACCCAAGGACCCGGTATTCTCCGACCGCTACCTGCGTGACCTGATGGACCGGCTCCCCCACGCCGCGGTGCACCGCTTCGAGGGCGCCGGCCACCTGCTTCCCGAGGACCGCGACATCGCCACCCCGGTCTTTGACTGGCTGGCCCGGGCAAACACCGCGCACACCGCCCGGCGCGCCGGGGCCCTGGCCGAATACCGGCCCATGCTGGCCGAACTCGATGGACGCACGCAGGACACCGGCACCGCGGTGGTGGACATCAACCCGGCCGGCTCGCTGTCATGGGCGGAACTGGGCAACCGGGTCAACGCGCTGGCCCGCGGCCTGGCGCACATCGGGGTCAAGCCCGGTGACCGGGTCAATCTTCTGGTGCCCCCGGGCATCGAACTGACCTCGCTGATCTATGCCTGCCTGCGTTTGGGCGCCGTGATCGTGGTGGCCGATGCGGGTCTGGGCACCAAGGGGCTGGGCCGAGCCATCCGCGGGGCCGGCCCCGGCTACCTCATTGGAATCGACCGCGCACTGACCGGTGCGAGGTTCCTGGGCTGGCCCGGAACCCGGATCGCCGCCGGGGACATGCCCGCCGCCAAGCGCACCCTGCTCGGCGTGGCACACACCGTGCCCGAACTGCTCAAGGCGGGCACGACCACCGCCGCCCAACACCGGGAATTCACCCCGGCGGACCCCGATGCCGATGCGGCGGTGCTCTTCACCTCGGGATCCACCGGCCCCGCCAAGGGCGTGGTGTACACCCACCGCCAGTTGGCGGCCATGCGGGACACCCTGCGCGAGACCTATGACCTGAAGGCCGGTTCGGCGCTCGTGGCGGGCTTCGCCCCGTTCGCGCTGCTCGGCCCCGCCCTGGGCGCCACCTCGGTGACCCCCGACATGGATGTCACCGCCCCGCGCACGCTCACCGCCACGGCACTGGCAGATGCGGCGGCCGCCGTGGATGCCACCACGGTCTTCGCCTCCCCCGCTGCCCTGGCCAACGTCCTGGAAACCCGGGAAGGCCTCGATGCCGCCCAACGCCGGACCCTGGCAGGCATCTCGCTGCTGCTCTCGGCCGGCGCCCCGATCCCCGAGCCGCTGCTGGCAAAGATCCAGGACCTCGTGCCCGGTGCCCGCGTGCACACCCCGTACGGGATGACCGAAGCCCTGCCGGTCACCGACATCGACCTCGAGGGCATCCGGGCTGCCGGTGCCGGCAACGGGGTCTGCGTCGGCGCCCCCGTCGCCGGGGCCCGGGTCGCCATCGCCCCGCTGGACGCCAACGGGCGAGCCGGCGACCAGCCGCAGACCGCTGCCAACCTCACCGGGGAAATCCTGGTGCGCGCCCCGCACGTGAAGGACCGCTACGACAGGCTCTGGATCACCGAACAACTCAGCACCTCCATCCCGGGTTGGCACCGCACCGGGGACGTGGGACATCTCGATACGGCCGGACGGCTCTGGGTGGAAGGCAGGCTCGGCCACGTGCTGGACACTGCCTCCGGACCGCGGACCCCGGTCGCCGGTGAACAGGCAGCCGAATCGGTCCGGGGCGCCGGACGCGCAGCACTGGTCGGTGTGGGGCCCTCGGGCACCCAGGCCCCCGTCATCGTCATGGAGACGGTGCCGCCGGTGCGCCGCGCGGCCCCCGCCCCCGAGGCGCTGGCCACAGCCGTGCGCGCCGCGGTCGCAGGCACCGGGACCGAGGTGTCCGCGGTGCTGGTGGTCCCGGCGTTGCCCACCGACATCCGGCACAATTCCAAGATCGATCGGGCCGCGCTGGCCTCCTGGGCCACCGTCACCCTGGCCGGCGGACGGATCCGCAACCCGTGAGCAACCAGGGGAACCCGGACACCGGCCGC
Organism: Paeniglutamicibacter sp. ORCA_105; assembly: GCF_045798545.1. Classification (NCBI taxonomy): domain Bacteria; kingdom Bacillati; phylum Actinomycetota; class Actinomycetes; order Micrococcales; family Micrococcaceae; genus Paeniglutamicibacter; species Paeniglutamicibacter sp. ORCA_105. The sequence continues at coordinate 22,654 of NZ_JBIXLM010000047.1, forward strand.
CGCGTGCTGGTCACCGGTGCCAGCGGGCTGCTTGGCGGCGCGGTGGCTTCGCTGCTGCGCGCCAAGGGGTACCGGGTGCGCACCTTCCAGCGCCGGGCCAGCGCGGGAGCCACCGACGAGGTGCTGGGCTCGCTGACCGATCCTGCCGCGGTGCGCCGGGCCGTTGACGGCATGGACGCCGTCATCCACCTGGCGGCGAAGGTCTCCTTCACCGGGTCCTGGCACGATTTCACGGCAACCAACATCACCGGGACCAAGACCCTGCTGGAGGCAGCCCGCAGCGCGGGGGCGGCGGACTTCGTGTTCGTCTCCTCCCCCTCCGTCGCCCACTTCGGCGAGCCGCTGGCGGGCGCCGGTGCAGGTATGGCGGACCCGGACCGTGCCCACGGAAACTATGCCCGTTCCAAGGCGGCGGCAGAGCTCAGCGCGCTGGCACTGGATGCGGCCGACTTCCGTGTCACCGCCATCAGGCCGCACGTGGTCTGGGGACCTGGCGACACCCAATTGGTGGAGCGCGTCATCGAACGCGCCAGGTCGGGAAGGCTGCCGCTGCTCGATGGCGGCGCCGCGTTGATCGACACCACCTACATCGACAACGCCGCCGATGCCATCGTGCGCGGGCTTGAACGCATGGAACACGCCCACGGCCGGGCCCTGGTCATCACCAACGGAGAACCGCGCCCGGTGGGTGAATTGATCTCCGGGATCTGCCGCGCCGGCGGCGTGCCCGCACCCCGGCTCAGCGTCCCGGGCTGGCTGGCACGCGGCGCGGGCTCGCTCATCGAGCGCGCGTGGCTGGCCGCAGGGTCACGCAACCTGGTGCAAGACGAGCCGCCCATGACCAGGTTCCTGGCAGAGCAGCTCTCGACAGCGCATTGGTTCGACCAGCGCGAGACCCGCGAGGTGCTGGATTGGGCACCCCGGGTGGGAATCGACGAGGGCCTGAGGCGCCTAGCCGCGCACTACGGCGGCACCGCCCCCGGGCAGTAGCCAACTCGAACCGACGGGTACTTTAGTTCCGTGGACCGGTGCCCGTCGCCGAGTCCCTGCGTGCCGGCCTCGGGGCATCGGGGGCCGATGCGTTCAGCAGCATCGCGCTGCCTATCCCCCAGGCCACACCGGCCACCAGCGCGCCGATCGACGTGGGCAGGTGCATCGGCGAGCCGATGCCGGAGGCGCTGTCGAGCTGCCCCAAGGTGCCTGCCAGCATCATTCCGGTGGCAACCACGGCGCCGCCGGTGCACACGCCTAGGAGCAGCGGTCCCGCTTCCTGCTTGCCCCGGCTGGGCGGCAACAGTCCCAGCGTCGCCAGCCCGCAAAGCACAACAATCGCCGCAACCCCGCCCCACACGTTCTGCGGCAAGCTCCCGGTGGCATCGGCGGTTCCACCCAGGTTCCAGTGGCTACCCAGTGCTTCGGGGAGCCGGCTACTCAACAGCATCAGGCTTCCCACGTGAACCGCCACCAGCACCACGGCTGTTCCCCAGGCCAGTTTCAGCAGCAGCTTCCTAGAATGCAATTTCACGCCGTTGACTCCGATTCGTTCTTTCCGCGGTCGACCCGATGGCATGTCGAATATCTCATTTGTCCAACACACTACCCCTTTCGTATTCCCGGGTGTGGAACGGGCGATTGCCCTCAGGTCGGAGAAGGCAGCGCTGAGACGGGTTCGCGCGCCTGATACGTCGGCACCCTTGGTGGCGACACAATCCCGGACAACGGCGCGGTTTTGAAGAAAGCCCCAAGACTCGCGGGTTAGGGTAGCCCCATCACCATTCCGCCCCGAAGGCACCAACGAAGGAGCGCTTTTCCATGCGACACGATCCCGGGACCGACTTCTCAAACTGGCTTCAAGGCCGGCCCGCAGATGCCCGGCAATCAAGCCGACCGGTTCTCATGGTCACGTGGTCAATCCAGGAGGGCTTTGGCGGGATGACGGCCATGTGCCTCAAACGTGCGGGATTGTTCCACGAACGCGGGATTCCCAGCGCCGTGGTGACATTCGATGCAAACCCCGACCTTGCGACGATTCGCACAAGGTTGTTGGAAACCGGCAGGCTCCACTCGGATGTCCCGCTGCTGAATCTCCATGACTTCTACGCCGGGCATTCTCCGGCGCGCGTTCAGGGGCAGTCACCGCGCCGGGCCCGGGGTTCGGAATGGGTGGAGAGTGCCAGAACCCTTCACTCACATGACGGTTCGCTCTTTTACGTCGATTACCGGTTGCCTCGCCATGAGACGGCAGCCATACGTGAATACCACCGCAGCGACGGCACGATCTACCTGATTGATTCAACGCTGCCTGCGGACGGCGATGCAGCAGTTGACTCCCGCACGTTGGAACTCGTCGCCCCTGATGGCCATGTCATCGCAACCCTCGGCAGCCCCGGCAAGCTCTACCGCCGTTTCCTCACGGATTTGGTCGACTTGGCACATGCCGATGTCGTGGTGGACAGCAAATACTCGGCCGGGTTCCTCTGGTCGTGGAAGCACCCGGAAGCAGTGAAGCTGGTGAATTTCCACAGCACCCACGTGGCTGCCGGCCAAGACCCGCTGACGGGAAAACTTTCCACGGCCCACCAAAAGATCATCCAGAACCGCGACGCCTGGGACGGAATCACCTTCCTGACCGAGTCCCAGCGGACCGCGTTCGTGCGGCGCTTCGGGGAAACGTCAAACACCTTCGTGATCAGCAATCCGGTGGACGGACCGCGGACGCTGCCGGCATTTGACGACCGCAAGCCCAACTCGGTAATCCATGTCGGTCGTTTCACCAAGGGCAAGAACATCGGCGAGTTATTGGAAATCGTTAAGAAGGTCGCCACGGCAGGGATCCCGATCCACCTGGATCTGGTCGGTGACGGGGACCAGCGTCCCGAGCTGGAGGCCAAGGTGCGCCAGCTCGGCGCCGAGGATCTCGTCACATTCCACGGCCACGTCAATGACGTCGGCCAACGACTCCACCGTGCCCGTGTCCTGTTGCTTTGCAGCAAATTCGAGGGCCAGTCGTTGGCTATCCTCGAGGCACAGGCGCACGGTTGCGTGCCGGTGGCCTACGATGTTGATTTTGGCCCCAGGGACGTGATCGAAAACCGACGCAATGGATTCCTGGTTCCCTTCGGAGAGCAAGAGACGGCGGTCCAGGCGGTGACGAGCCTGTTGGCGGATGCCTCGTTATGTGAAGCGATGTCCACCCAGGGATTCAATGACTCGGTACATTTCCGAAGCGACGTAATTTTCGAGAAGTGGATGGAAGCCCTCGACACGGCCAGGGCCAACAGGGCCGGCCGTGACGCCTTGACCGCTGCCAACGTGCGGATTGCGGGCATCAAATTCCATCCGGACGGCGACATGGACCTTGAGGTGTATGTCGAGACCGGCGAGGCAAATCTCAGCGGACTCTGTCTCCAAAGCAGACAGCGCGGCATTCCGGACGGCGACGGAATTGAGATTCAACCCCACCATGGCGACGACAGCGTCTTCCACTTCCGGTTGCCCGCCGACCTTCGGGCACAACAACCCGCCGGAGATGCCTTGGACCTGAATCTAGTTCTTGGCATCGGTTCAATGACCCGAACAATTCGGTTGGGCGCAAGCCCCTCGATGCAGACGACGCCTTACTTCACCGTCTACGGCAACCTCAGCCTCAAGTAGACTGCCCGCCATCTGTCATGTTAAGTCCTCCGAGAACACGAATCCCGTATTCGCTCAGCACAATGCCGCCGTCTAGGGTCCGTTAAGGGCACGATCATCCTTTGCACATTTTGGCGTGACAGGGTTTTTGACAGAAGAATTGCAATCATCGCCCGGGTACCGGGCAAGGGCGCCTCCTGGCGCACGAGCACGAAAATCACGAAAGTAGTTGATGTTAGTGAAAGCCTGGCTGGGCCAACAACTCAGAGCCGCAATTAGCTCCACACACGGAGTCAAGACGCGTCGGTGGCTGGGGCTGGGCAGCGCTCCGGTCGCCAACCACGAACTCGACCAAATACCTGTGGCCGCCGATGTGGTGGTTTATTTCAGCGACGTCGTGAACAAGGCCTACCAGCTCGAACAGTGGCTGCCCACCTTGGAAAAACTCCACGAAACCCATCGCGTGGTCTTGGTGTTTCGCAAGGTTCCCACGTTGCGGCACTTTCGCAAGCTGACCGGATTGCCGAAAATTTTCGTCCGGCGTCTTGACGACTTGGTCAACTTCTACGAATTCAACAACTTTAAACTTTGCTTGTACGTCAACAACGGCGTGGCGAACTTCCAGTCCTTGAGCGCAGCCAGGCCGGTACATGTTCATATCAACCATGGCGAAAGCGACAAGCTCTCCATGGTCTCCAATCAAGCCAAGGCCTACGACAAGATCTTTGTTGCTGGTCCCGCCGCCATCGAGAGGCACCGGACAGTCCTTCTGGACTTCGATCTGGACCGGCTGACCAGCGTCGGTAGGCCCCAACTGGATACGAATTTCGTAGCCGAGCTACCAGCGTTCCATGGCCGCACCATCATGTACGCGCCTACATGGGAGGGCGAAAACGACGCAAACAACTACACGTCCATGGATGTCTTCGGTGAGGCCATCATCGAGACGCTGGTCGCGTTGCCGAATACACGGGTCATCTACAAGCCGCATCCACGAATCACCACCTCCTCGAACCCGGCGATCGCCGGGGCACACGCGCGAATCAGGGAGATCCTCGAAGAGCAGATTGCTGCCGGCGGCCAGCACCTGATAACGGAGAAAGAGAACATCCTGGCTCTTTTCAATGACGTTGACGGATTGATTACGGACGTATCGAGTGTGGGCCTTGACTACCTGTACCTGCACCCCGAAAAGCCGCTGATTCTCACCGACCGGCGAGACGACCTCGAAAAGCTCAACCGCGAAGTACCTGTCAGCCGTGCCTGCCCCGTCATCAGCGAAACAACCAGGGAAGAGATCCTGCCCGGTCTAGAGTCGTTGCTCGAATCTTCCGATGCCGAGCAACGGCTCCAGATGCGGAGCTACTATTTCGGCGATCGTGAGCGAGGATCCTCGACAATTTCGTTCATCGATGCCATCGGCAAGCTCATCAATGACCGCGCAGTGGCGATGCGTGGCTACGAATTCCACGGACAACCCGTAGACTCCGGGGAAGTCGGCTAAGCGAAGCAAGCTCCGGCATATCCGCCAGCCGCGCGGAGGCGCTTGACCGGCGCATCAATGACGCATCCGAGGAAGAGCGACAATGGCCATCTCGACGGCACGGAGATCCCTGCATCGCAGGCTGGCCAAGTTGGCTTCTAGGCTCAGCGCCAGGCTCGGCCAGCTGCGGATCCGGGAGTCCGACTCCGGGCCCAGCCCCAGTGCGCACACCGCGCGAGTCGCGGTCATCGTCCCCGTGTTCAATTCGATGCCGTACCTGAGGGAACTGTTGGAGTCCCTGGCGGCGCAAGACTTGGCGCCGGATATGTTTGAGGTGATCGCCGTGGACGACGGTTCCACTGACGGCGGTGGCAAGCTGTTGGATTCCTATGTGACACGGCTGCCCAACATGCGTGTCATCCACCAGCGCAACAGCGGGTGGCCAGGAAAACCACGCAACGTCGGGATCGACGCAGGCCGGTCCGACTACGTATTTTTCTGTGACTCCGACGACCTGTTGGGTCCGGAAGCGCTACGCAGGATGGTTGATTTCGCCGATGCCCACCAGGTTGATGTGTTGGCACCCAAGTTGGTCGGCATCGGCGGGCGCAACGTTGCGAACAGTCTTTTTACTTCCACACTCATCGATGCGCCACTGCGAACAATCCTTGGCACCCTCTCCCCGCAGAAAATGATCCGGCGCAGCCTCCTTGAGGGGCACGGAATCCGGTTCCCCGAAGGCAAGATCAGGCTCGAAGACGGAATGATGCTCGCTCGGTGCTACTTGGCCTCCGGCCGCAACTCAATCCTCGCCGACTACGACTACTACTTCATCCGCACCCGATTGAACGGCAGCAACATCAGTAGCGGACGGGCCGACCCCGAGGGCTATACCTCGTCGGTGTCGAAAATTGCCGGGATCATCAAGGAAATGCACCCTGATCCCTCGGCGGCGAACCGATTGGTGCTGGATCTCTACCGGCGCAAGGCGCTTCGCTTCTACGACCCCGTGCGTTACCCGGCCATGTCGCCCCGGCGTCGGCTGCGCTGGGTCAAGGCACATGCACAATTCATACGGGACAATATTCCCGAAACCCTCGAAGCGGAATTGGGATTCCCCTTCCTGCAGCGATCCCGCCTGGTTCGAAGTCAAGATGCGGCCGGGTTGCTGCGGCTCGCCGCGACCGAACGACAACTGAATGCGATTTGCCGGGCCGCCCCGTCTGACCCGGACCCGCTTGGACTTCGATTTAGCCTGGCGCCCGATGCGGACTTCGAATCTGTCACTTTGGTGGTCAAGGGCCGGGGAACCGAAACAGTCCATTCACACGTACTCCGGCACGAGGGCCATGAGTACGTCCTGGACGATCCGGTCCATAAGCTTGAAAACCTGGAAAACTTCGTGGCGGACCTTTTTTTGCGATTGGAAATCGACGGGCTTCAGGGCCCTCTGCGTCGCGTTGCCGCGCCGGACACCGGCCTGCCCCTTGAACTGGGTGGCACTCGCATCTACGCAACGGTCAACGGAAACCTCAGCATCGATCGGCGCCGCTGACCTCAGGCACCGACTTCCGAATGTCCGCCGAACCATTGGGCCCCATACCGGCGTGCTGTTGGCGGGTCGCCGCTTGATGGCACCGACCCGAGTGTGCCTTCGCAGTTCCACTCCCATGGGGAACGAACAGAACCGTCCGCATCAGGCCGCCCTGGGATATAGGTGGCGGCAAGGAATGCTCCAGGGCAGTTTCCATATCCAGGGGGACATCGCTTGAGTCAGAGGTCACCCGGCGAAAGACGACCCATGCGGCGTGCTTACCACGGGGAAAGTGCGGGGCTTTGTAGACTGACCACCAAGCAGCCTGCCCCCAACCCCAAGGACCACCCATGCCGGAATTCCGGTTGCCACTGTCTCGTTTGTTCACACTATCTCTCGCGGCATCGCTGGTCGCACCCCTTGCGCTGGCCGGCACGGCCGCCGCGGCACCTGTTGCCGACACCACGCGCGAAGTTGCCACCACCGCCGAATCCGTGCAACAGCCACCCCCGGGCTCCGGTGCCGCCGCCCTATTGGACTCGGCCCTCAAGCCTGCCACGAAAACCCCCGCCCTCACAGAGGTCGATACCGGCGCGGCCACCATCGCCGCCAAGGAGATCCGTACCGAACTCAAGTCCGGCGGCAAGCTCACGGCAACTGAACGCATCGAGTTGTCCGATCAGGCGCTCGCGGCCGTGGGAATCGAGGCGCTGGATGCCCAGCTCGGACAGGGCCAGCGACGCATCGAGGAATCCGGAGACGCCAAGGCCCCGACGCTTGAGGAACTGGAGTCCTTGGCAAGCGCCACCCAGGAGCTGGCCGAATCGGCGCCCGAACCGTTGAAGGACGACGCAGCAGTGCCCGGCCCCTCCGAGGAAGCGAGCCCCCCGGCCACCGGAACGGCACCCGAGGCCGGGAGTTCCTTCAACATCGACAGCGCCGCACGGACCACCAAGACCGCGGCGGCATTCGAGGCTTCATTGGCCGGAATCGCCGTACCCACCTCGCTGGCGGATCTGCGCACCTGGCGTCCCCCGGGCGTACTTGGCGTTGATGTTTCCCATCACCAAGGCGACGTAAATTGGTCACACGCTTGGGGCAAGGGTGCCCGATTCGCCTACATCAAGGCAACCCAGTCCTGGCCGACCACGCTCTTCAAGGATCCGAAGTTCGGGCAAAACTACTCCGGTTCCTACAATCAAGGCTTCATGCGCGGTGCGTACCACTTCGCCATGCCGGCCCACTCTTCCGGTGCCACCCAGGCCAAGCAATTCCTCGCCAACGGCGGCGGATGGTCGGCAGACGGAAAGACCCTCCCGCCATTGCTGGACATTGAGTGGAACCCTTACACCGCCGATGCTTACGGCGCGGGCAAGGGCGATGCTTGTTACGGCATGACGCCGAGTCAGATGGTTGCCTGGATCACGGATTTTGGCAACACCGTCAAGGCCGCGACGGGGCGCCTGCCGATGATCTATACCGCCCAGTCCTGGTGGGATGACTGCACCGGCGACTCCACCGCCTTCAAGGGCTGGCCGTTGCACGTCTCGCTGTTCCCCACCGCCGAAGTCCCCAAGAACCCGCGCGAGCTGCCCGAAGGCTGGACGACGTTCAACGTCTGGCAGTACTCCTCCAACGCCGATTTGATCGGCTCGGACAAGAACGTGGACGCGAATGTATGGAACGGCGACCTGACCTCGCTGCGCGACTTCGCGCGCAACACGCGCTCCACCCCGTACCGGATGATCACCGACTATCTGGGCAACGCCGATGTGTGGCCAACACGCCTTGCTCCAGTCCGGCTCTCCGGGGCCAACCGGTACGACACCCCCGTGGCCATTTCAAAGCGCACATTCCCATCCACCGCAGCGACGGTGGTCGTCGCCTCGGGCGAGAACTTCCCCGATGCCCTGGCCGGCTCCCCGCTGGCCACCTTGAAGAACGCGCCACTGTTGCTGACGCGGAAGGATGTGCTGCCAACGGCTGTGGCCACCGAGCTGCAGCGGCTTCGCCCCAAGAACATCCTGGTACTTGGAGGCCCGATCGCCGTAAGCGATGCAACCGTGGCGAAGCTCAAGGCCTATGCGCCGGTCACCAGGGTCTATGGCAGCAACCGCTATGACACGAGCGCGAAGATCTCCGGGAACTGGAGCTCCGCTTCGACCGCTTTCGTGGTCACCGGTCAGGGATTTGAGGATGCCCTGTCCATGGCAGCCGTTGCGGCCGGGCGCAAGTCCCCCATGCTGCTCACCCGGCAATCCGTGGTCCCCACGACCACCCTGAACGAACTCAAGCGCTTGAATCCGAGCCGGGTGTACCTGGCCGGAGGCCCCGTTGCCATCTCCGCCGCCGCAGAGGCGCAGGTGCGCAAGGCGGTGCCAAATGCGACGGTGGTGCGCTATGGGGGCAGCAACCGCTACGACACCAGCGCGATGATCGCCAAGGCATTCTGGTCCGGCGGCTCGCAGCGCCAGTTCATCGCCACCGGCTCGGACTTCCCTGACGGGCTGACCGGGGCCGTTGCAGCAGGTTACAACGGGGCGCCGTTGCTGCTGGCGCGGAAGTCGTGCCTGCCCGCCTCGGTGTCCGACGCCTTGGTATCCATGAAGGGCTGGACCAATATCCTGCTCGGCGGACCGTTGGCACTTGACTCAACGGTTGCCTACCGGTCAAACGGCCAGCCCAACGTCTGCTGATAGCCATCGGGAACCATGCACCGCCTCGTCCGGCCCACAACCGCGTGTCGATGAGTTTGATGTCGATCGGTTCGAGATTCTGATCCCGCCCGAGGCCCCCCCCCCAAACCCCCCCCCCCCCGGGGGGGGGGGGTTTTTGGGGGGGGCGTCGGGCGGGATCAGAATCTCGAACCGATCGACATCAAACTCATCGACACGCGGTTGTGGGCCGGACGAGGCGGTGCATGGTTCCCGATGG
>NZ_JBIXLM010000048.1:0-32140 GCF_045798545.1 Paeniglutamicibacter sp. ORCA_105
GAGCGGTTCCTGGACCAGGGTCCTTGTTTCGGGGAAGACCGGATTTGTGCCGGCGAGCAGCCTGGGTGCGTCGAATCCCTCGAATGTCTATCGCTGGGTGAAGGGCAAGCAGCCCGTCTATCAAGCTGCCAAGACCTCGGGCACGAAGATCGGCACGCTTACGAACAACACGAGGGTGCAGTGGCTGCGGACTTCGGGTTCGTGGCAGCAGGTGCGTACCGGTGCAGGGATTGGCTGGATCCAGTCCAGCAAGCTGTCCACCACCGCAATCAAGGTTATCCCTCCAAAAACGACAGTCACTTTTAGTACCCCGCGCTGGACCACCGCGAATCTGAATCTCCGCTCGGGTGCAGGAACCGGCTACCGATCCGTGGCTGTGGTTCCCAAGGGTGAACGGGTTCTTCTAGGACGTTCCTCGGGTGGCTGGGCCAATGTCAAGACCAGCAAAGGCACGGGCTGGATAAGCGCTGGCTATCTTTCGACCGTGGCGCCAAAGCCTCCGGTAGTGAAACCGAATCCACCGAAGCCCGATCTAGTCACCTTCAGCGCTCCGCGCTGGACCACTGCGAATCTGAATCTCCGCTCGGGTGCAGGAACCGGCTATCGCTCCGTATCTGTGGTTCCCAAGGGCGAGCGGGTCCTCCTTGGCCGTTCCTCGGGTGGCTGGGCCAATGTTAAGACCAGCAAGGGCACGGGGTGGGTGAGCGTAATTTATCTGTCCACCGTGGCACCACCGCCCCCGGTAACCACCGAGTACCGGTGGGCCGCCGGCAACGTTAACCTACGCGCCGGCAATTCGACGGTGTACCCGATTATGGGCCTGGTTCCCGCCGGGGAACGTGTCACCTACCTGCAGACCAAGAGTGGATGGGCCCGCGTGGTGACTAGCCGAGGCACCGGATGGATGAGCGAGGATTACCTTTCCACGAAAGCAGTGGCAACGCTCCAGCCGGATACCACTGCGGTCAATGCAGCAGTGAAGCAAAGGTATGCGGGCTACGTTTCAGCCTATGGCGGTGTCCGCGCCGGCTCCGTCGGCCACAGCAGCGGCGTGGCCACGGACCTCATGATCAAGGACTACAAGAGCGCCCAAGGCATCAGGAACGGCGATGAGATTGCCCGGTTCCTCATTGCAAACCGCGAGTCGCTCGGCATCTATTACTTGATTTGGAAAGACAAGATCTGGTTGGGCCCGGCAAAGGGATGGGAAGAGTACTCGAAATCCGGCAAGTACGGCAATCAGTTCGTCAACAACTGGAACGATACGACGCGACATCTGGACCACATCCATGCGGAGACCTACGGAAATTCCGGGACCGGGGCACCGCTGGTGAAATAGTGCCCGCACTATGGTCCCAAGGATGGGCGCGCACCTCGGATGTCATCCAGCGCGGGTATTTAGTTCTCGCAGGATGGCCGCCTGAATCAGCCGGTTGCGGATCTTTGGCTCGAGGGGCCGTCCGGCCATCGACATGCCATGGCCGATTTTTTCAACCTTGCGCTCTGCGCGTGCAATGATGCCGTCGATTTCATTCTCGGGCAGTGACTCTATGTACTCCCAGATCAGTTGTTCGTGGGCAGAGCTGTCGCGTGAACCGGTGAATTCGTTTCCAGCCACGGCTCGCCTCCTCACCCCAGTCTGGCATTTGAAGGTGAAAGGCACCACCGTGCCCCGCCTTGTAGAATCGATAGTGGTGTTTAGCGGTATTGGCTCGTGTCCATGTCACCGAGCGAACCCCCATATGGGGAAATATGCCCGTCATTCCACCACCGATTCTCTTGATAGGACCACACCACCATGAGCTTGATCCGGCTAAACGATGTCAGCGTGCGATTTGAAAACAACCAGATCCTGCGCGAGGCATTCTTCAAGCTTGAAGCGGGGGACAGGGTCGGGCTTATCGGCAGGAACGGTTCGGGCAAGTCGACCTTGCTGAAACTGATCCTTGACCAAGTGGAGCCGGACGCCGGCACCGTGGCGGTGGAACTTGGAACCAAGATCGGCTACTTCTCCCAGTTCTCGGAACTCAACGGGGCGTCCACCATCTCCGAGGTGCTTGACGAGCTCTTTGCCGAGGTCAAGGCGATTGAAGCGGAACTCGCCGAGATCGATGTGACCATTGCCGCCGACCCCAAGGCCGATGAAATGGATCGGTTGATTCACCGCCAGTCCGAACTGTTTGAATCCATGGATCACATGGATGGCTGGGACTACCCCCGCTCCATCGACACCGTGCTCACCAAGTTGGGCTTCGACGAGGCCCATCGGGTTTGCCCCATCGATTCCTTGTCCGGCGGTTGGCGGAACCGTGCTGCACTGGCAAAGATCCTGCTCGAGGACCCGGATGTGCTGCTTCTGGATGAACCCACCAACTTCCTCGATGTTGCGGGTGTTGAATGGCTGGAGAACTGGTTCAAGTCATTCAAGGGCGCGGCAATCATCGTTTCGCACGACCGCAAGTTCCTGGACTCGGTGGTTACCAGGATCATCGAGGTCGAGAATTTCCACCTCCACGAATACCCGGGAAACTTCGCCGAGTACGTGGTGGCCAAGCAGTTCAAGCTCAAGTCCCTTGAGTCCCAGTTCGTTCACGAGTCGGAGCTCCTCGCCTTTGAAGCCGAAGGCATCTCCGACCGCCGGGAAGCAGCCAAGGCTGCAAGCAAGGGCCTGGACAACAAGCTTTCCAAAATCAAGAAGTCACGCGCCCCGCGGCCCGTGGACAAGATCATCACCGAAATCTACGGTGGCCTGCACATCAAGGACACCCTTTGTCGAGTTGAGGGCTTATCGAAGTCCTATGGGGAGAAGACCCTTTTCACTGACCTAAGCTTCGAGGTCCGGCGTGGCAACCGCATGGTGATCCTCGGTGCCAACGGCAGCGGCAAGTCGACGCTGTTGCGGGTACTCACCGAACAGGAAAAGCAGGATTCGGGATACGTCACCTGGACCAAGGGTGCCGCGGTCGTTTCCTACAACGAGATCCTTGACGAACTGGATCCGAACGACACCGTGACCCACGCGGTGAATGCCATGCCGAATTCCCTGGCGTTCAGTGCGACGAAAAAGTCGGTGAACCGGTTCCTGGCCATGTTCCAGTTTTCCGAGGCGGATTTGAAGAACCGCATCGGAAATCTGTCCGGAGGCCAGCGTGCCCGTGTGGCCATGGCAATGTGTCTGCTCTCGGGTGCCTCGGTGCTGATCCTGGATGAGCCGACGAACCACCTGGACATGTCCAGCACCCAGGTGATGGAACGAGCGCTGCTGCATTTCCCTGGTGCCGTGGTGGTGGTCAGCCACGACCGCTTCTTCACCGAGAAGATCGCCAACCGCTACCTCGTGTTCGGGACGGAGAACGCCAAGTCCGGCGAAGTCGCGGTGCGCGGCGCCTGAGCGCTCTTCGGCGCTCGTTCGGGGCTGCGGAAAGTCCCGGACGTCGCCGTTCCAGAGGGCAACGACACGTAGCCAGCTACGAAGTGTTATCCATAGATCTTGGACCCGGTTAGGATCCCCGACGTGGACTTCACAGTCGTACCCAGGACATTCTGCATCAAGATCATCGAACCTGACACGGGTTGACGAAGGTAATCTTCTTCGGCGTGCCTGGAGTCAACATAGCCTCCAATCCAGCGTTTCCAAGTCCCACATGGCTAGGGGTTTTTCAGAGCCGCTGCGCGCACGTGTCAACGGCTCTGCGCGAAAAACGCACGAGCATGGGCGCCTCGCCTGTCACTTCAACTCCTTTTCCATGGATGCTGTCGAGCTCCATGAACCGCATATCCATCCAGTGCGGGAGAAATCGGATGGTCCACGTCATATTCGAGGTGTTGGAGGGCGTTGGGTTGGGAACCGGTTCAACCTGTGGCTAGAGTCGGTCACACAACGCGGGAGCTTGGGAAAGACCAGGCTGAGAGGGCGACTTAGGGTGTCGCCGACCGCATGAACCTGTCCGGGTAATGCCGGCGAAGGGATGTTTGCAGATGCTTGATTTTTCCGTGTCCTTGGCGATATTGGTGTTGGTCTTGGCGGTGTTTGCCTGGGTTGGCCTTGGACTGGGCCGGGATCGAAACCTCGAGGAATTCGCCGTGGCGCGCAATAGCCAAAACGGCCTGGGGCTGGGATTGTCCTTTTTTGCCTCGGGGGTGGGTGCCTGGATTCTCTTTGCAGCACCGGAAATCGGTGCGAGTACGGGCATTGCCGGAGTGGTCGGTTATGCCGTAGCAGTTACGGTGCCGCTGATTGGACTCGTTCTGGTGGGCAAGAGGCTGCGGGCATTGATCCCGCAAGGACACAACCTCGTGGAGTTTGTGCGCCTGCGCTATGGATCCACCATGCACATCTATGCACTGGTGATTTCCATGATGTACATGCTCATTGCCCTGTCTGCCGAGCTGACAGCCATTGGCGCGGTGTTAGGACGCATGTCCGACTTGGACCCTCGGCTGGGCATTGTCGCGGTGGCGTTGATCACCGCCCTGTACACCGCCTACGGCGGTCTGCGGGCCTCGATCCGCACCGACCGCTGGCAATCCTGGATGCTCTTCGCCTTGCTACTGGTCGTCGGCATGGTGCTCTTCGGGGGACTTGCCCGTGCCGAGGCACCGCTGGACCCGGCACTTCTGACCGTTGACCTTGGCGGTGTCGAGGCCGCGCTGACGTTGGTGGTGGCTGTCACCGCCACAACGCTCTTCCACAACGGGTACTGGCAACGTGTCTGGGCAGCACGCGATTCCCGCGCACTGAGCCGCGGCGCCGTTATCGGGGCAGTCACCCGGTTTCCAGTGGTATTCGCGGCGGCCCTGGTTGGGCTGCTCGCGGCCGGTTACGGTGTCGCCCTGGGCACGCCGGCGGTGCCGTTCTTTGCCCTGCTTGAGTCCCAGCCGGGCTGGGTGCTTGCTGCGGTCTTGGTGCTGACCCTGGCCTTGGTTGCCTCCACGGTGGACACGTTGCAAAACGGGTTGGCTGCCATGGCCGTGACCCATGTACCCAGACTCGGCCTCACCGGGGCGCGCATAGCCACGATCGTGTTTACGGCGATCCCCGCTCTGATTGCCTTCCAAGGCTTCTCGGTGCTGCGACTGTTCCTGATCGCCGACTTGCTGTGTGCCGCGACGATCATCCCGATCCTCTTGGGCCTATGGCGCCGCTCGACCTCCACGGGAGCGATATGCGGATCGATCGCCGGGCTGGTGGCGGCACTGGGCTATGGCTGGATCGCCGGAGGAAACCTGCCGGCCGCCGTGGCCATCGCCACTTTTGCCCAGGGACTGTCACTGGCCCCGTTCCTCGCCGCACTTGCGGCCTCCGCAGTGGTGACCCTGCTGGTGTCGGCCATTGCCGGGCGCAGCACGGACCTGGCGTCGCTGGGCGGGCAGGCCCGGAGCCTGGACGGACCGTCGGGGCCAACCGCGGACACCGGCGAGCTGCTCGAGTCCAGCACGGCAGAGGAGAACGCCCGATGAACGGCCATGGATCCACCAGCATGCCCGGGGCCGAACGCGACGACCTGGACCTGCGCCTCCAGGCGTTTATTGAGCGGGGTCCGGAGCCGGTCCAGGCCCACGGAACGGGACAGTGCCCGGATAACGCCGAATTCAACGCCATGGCGCTTGAACTTTTCGCCTACCAATTCGAACGCAACATTCCCTACCAGCGCTTCTGCCGGGCACGTGGTGCACAGCCCGGCGTCGTCGCCAAGTGGCAGGACATCCCGGCGGTGCCCCTGACCGCGTTCAAGGAACTGACCCTGGCCTGCGCACCGGCGGAAGACTCCGCAGCCGTCTTCATGACCAGTGGCAGCACGGACCCGTCCACGCGCGGCAGGAACCACCACCCGCACCTGCACCTCTATGATGCCTCGGCGCGCGAGGGATTCGCCCACTACTTCCTGCCCGATACACGGCGTATGCCACTGCTGGTGCTCAACCCCGGCCCGACGGAGAACCCGAGTTCATCCCTGGCCCATTTCCTGGGTGAGCTGGTGGACGCCTTTGGGGCCACGGGAAGCGACCACTTCATGGCGGGCGACACCCTCGACTGGAAACGACTGGCCGCGGTGCTGCGCGATGCGGAAGCAAGCGGGGAACCGGTGGCATTGCTGGGCACCTCCTTTGCCTACGTGCACCTGCTCGACGCCCTCGAACGCGAAGGACTGTTCTTCTCCCTGCCCGCCGGCAGCAGGCTGCTGGACACCGGTGGATACAAGGGACGTTCCCGCGAGGTGGGGGCCGAGGAATTGCGGTCTCTCTTTGCCCAACGCCTCGGCATTGCCGATGAATGGTGCGTGAACTACTACGGCATGACCGAAATCAGTACCCAGTACTACGACTCCACGCTGCGCGAGGCATGGCTGGGCCGTGAGCCGGGCCAGCGGCGCAAGGCGGTCCCGGCATGGAGCCGGATCCGGGTCATTGATCCCCAAACGGGACGGGACGCGGAACGGGGCAGCCACGGCCTGATCGTGCACTACGACCTGGCCAACAGGGGATCGTGCCTCGCGGTGCTCGCCGAGGACATTGGATACCTGGTGCCACCGGCAACCGGGGGAGCAGGTGCACAACCCGACTTCGTGTTGCTCGGACGCGCCGAGGCCGCCGAAGCCAGGGGATGCTCCATGGCACTGGATGAGATGTTCGGCGCGAACCGGGGTTGAGCCATGAAGGAACCAACGTACATGGACGGATCCCTCGCGGTGCCGGGCAGCGCCGAGGCCCCGGCAATCGACGGCTACTTCCTGCCGCAACTTGAAACCCACGAGCTCGAAGGGCTCGATTGGCGGGAAATGACGGTGGGCGGCATCGTGGTTCGCGTGCCGCAGATGTCTCCCGCCCTCCTGGACCTGGTGGCGAGTCGGCTTCTTGCTGCCCAGCGGGAGCACCTGGCCAACAGGCCGGTGATGGACGTGGTGGACGTGCTCGGGAAGGTCTTCGCCCGGTGGGACGATCCGGACTACCACTGGCGGGTGCGGGCCGAGGCCGTGCTGCCGGCGGTGACGGGCTATGCCCCCGCCATGGTGCGCCGCGGCCTGGCCCGCTACCTGCAGACCTTCCGGCATGATCGCCTCCTGCGCTTCCTCGCCCAGGACCTGGAGGACCCCCTGATCCTGGACGGTTTCCGGCCCAATGGTGCCGGGGGCCGCTCTAAGGCCTATGGACCACGCCTGACCACACAGGTCCTGGCCGGGAACGTGCCTGGCCTGGCTGCGTGGAACGTGGTGTGCACACTGCTGGTGAAGTCGGCAATGCTGGGCAAGTCGGCCTCGGGCGAACCGCTTTTTGCGGTTTTCCTGGCCCAGAGCATCGCCGAGGAAGACCCGGCGTTGGCCTCCTGCCTGGCGGTTGTCCATTGGGGCGGGGGAGCCGAAGAGATCGAGCGTGCGGCATTTGCCCGTTCCGACGCAGTGGTGGCGACCGGCGGCGGCGCGGCCATTGCATCGGTGTCGGCCCGCGTGCCGTCCGGCGTGAGGTTCATTGCGCACGGGCACAAGGTAAGTTTTGCGGTGATCGGTGTCGAGGCACTGACTGAAGCGGAATTTGCGAATACTGCCCGGAAGGTCGCCTACGACGCCTCCCAGTACGATCAACAGGGTTGCTTGTCACCCCATGCCGTCTTTGCCCAACGCGGCGGCGAGGTCGACCCGGGACGCTTTGCCGCCGCGGTCGCCGAGCAGATGCAACTATTCGACCTCGCGGAGCCCCGGGCCCGGCTGGGCCTTGACGAGCATGTCGCCCTGGACAGGGTGCGCTCGACCCAGGAATTCCGTTCCTACGCTGATGACGGACCGCTGTACTTCACCGCTCCGGCGGGCAACAACTGGACCGTTGTCCATGACTCCCGGCCCGAAACCCTTGTTCCTTCGCCCCTGAACCGTTTCCTCCGTATCCACTCCGTCGAGGGAATCGAGGAGGTGCTGCACCTGATGGAACCGTTGCGCCGTGACCTGCAGACGGTGGGCGTAGCTTGTTCGCCACAAACGCTCGAAGCGTGGTCCGATGCGCTTGGCGCGTGCGGGGTAGACCGGATCTGCGCCGTGGGGAGCATGCCTGAGCCTGCCGCCGGATGGCACCACGATGGTGTCGGCAACCTGACGGCCCTGATTCGCTGGGTGGACATCGAGCCGCCGGCCGGATCCAGGGCCGAGTGATGGCCACTGGGATGAGCGGGAGAGCGGATTGCGCGGTCCAAGCCACGTATTGCCCCGTAAGCCAAGTGTCTGTGACTATGCGCACAGTGACCCGGATTTGTCCCGTAACATCGACCTATCGAGCCGGGATTATGACGAGGCGGACGATATTCTGGTATCTGGCCCGTCTCAATCCGGTCCAAGCATCCAGCCCACTGAAATAGCAAAGGTGCCACCCCTGTGTCTGTAAACAAGCCAGTCGTCCTATTGGCCGAAGAACTCTCGCCCGCAACCGTTGCGGCCCTGGGTCCCGATTTCGAAATTCGCCAGACCGACGGTGCGGACCGCTCCCAGTTGCTGTCCGCGATTGCAGATGTTGACGCCATCCTCGTGCGCTCCGCAACCCAGGTCGACGCAGAAGCCATTGCGGCCGCCAAGAACCTGAAGGTCATCGCCCGCGCGGGTGTGGGTCTGGACAATGTGGACATCAAGGCAGCCACCCAGGCCGGCGTCATGGTCGTGAATGCCCCGACCTCCAACATCATTTCGGCAGCCGAGCTGACCGTGGGCCACATCGTGTCCCTCGCCCGTCGCATTCCCGCTGCCAACGCATCGCTGAAGAGCGGCGCATGGAAGCGCAGCTCCTACACTGGCGTGGAGCTCTTCGAGAAGAAGGCCGGCATTATCGGCCTGGGCCGCATTGGTGCGCTGGTCGCTGCCCGCCTGCAGGGTTTCGGTATGGAAATCCTTGCCTACGACCCCTACATCACCCCGGCACGCGCGCAGCAGCTTGGTGTCACCCTGGTGGATCTGGACGAGCTCCTGGCCGAGTCCGACTTCGTGACCATCCACATGCCCAAGACTCCTGAAACCGTGGGCATGCTCGGCAAGGATGCCTTCGCCAAGATGAAGAACTCCGCCTACGTCATCAACGTGGCCCGCGGCGGCCTGGTTGACCAGGACGCGCTCTACACCGCACTGAAGAACGAGGAAATTGCCGGTGCCGGCATTGACGTCTTCGTCCAGGAGCCGAGCACGGACCTTCCCTTCTTTGAATTCGAGAACGTCACCGTCACCCCGCACCTGGGAGCCTCCACGGATGAGGCCCAGGAAAAGGCAGGCGTTTCCGTGGCCAAGTCCGTTCGCTTGGCTTTGGCCGGCGAACTGGTCCCGGATGCGGTCAACGTCGCCGGAGGCATCATTGACGAGAACGTCCGCCCGGGCATCCCGCTGATGGAGAAGCTGGGACGCATCTTCAACGCGTTGACCGTTGGTTCCCTCACCAGCATCGACGTGGTTGTTGCCGGCGAAATCGCATCCTTGGATGTGAAGGCGTTGGAGCTTTCGGCCCTCAAGGGCGTCTTCATGGACGTTGTCTCCGACCAGGTATCCTACGTCAACGCCCCGGTGCTCGCCGAACAGCGTGGCGTGGCCACTCGTTTGGTCACCACCCCGGATTCCCCGGAGTACCGCAACCTGCTCACGGTCGCGGGCGCTTCGACCGAAGGAACCCAGCTTTCGGTGGCCGGCACGCTGACCGGCCCGAAGCAGATCGAAAAGCTGGTCGGCATCAACGGCTACGAAATCGAGATCCCGATCATCGACCACATGATCGTCCTGCGCTACGCAGACCGTCCCGGTGTCATTGGCACCTTGGGCAACGTGTTGGGCGAGCAAGGCGTGAACATTGCCGGCATGCAGGTGGCCCGCAAGGAAGAGCGCGGCGAGGCTGTCGCCGTGTTGGCCATCGACTCGGCCCTTCCCGCCGGCGTCCTGGACATCGTGCGTGCCGCCATTGGCGCCACGGTTGCCCGCGAGATCAACCTCGAGGACTAACGCCCCGCAATCGTAAACAATTAGCGTGCCCTGCACGCCTCCCGGGTACCTCTTGGAACGTCTTTGAAGAGGATGCGGGTTGGCGTGCGGGGCACGTTTTTTCTGGCAGCTGGCAGCTGGCAGATCGTCGTGGCCGGGGATCCATGGCTTTGGGACGACGGCGGCCGAGTGGCCCAGACCAAGTGCACGCGCCGCTTGAATGCGTCAGGACCTGGGCCAATCTGGCAAGTGACCATAAAAGGCGCAGGTGGGCCGCGCGTTTCCCAAGGGCATCCTTCGCACCGCATAGGATTGAAGGATGATGTCTCAGAGCGCCATATTCGTCGATGCCAGTTTTCTGCTAGCAATTGGGGGACACCGTGCCTCGGGAACAACATTGCGTGCCGCCTTTACGGTTAACTACGAAGCCCTGATCGAAGGGATCCTCAAAACAGCCAAGGATTCCAGTGGCTTGGAGAACCTGAGGATCTATTGGTACGACGCAGCCAAGGATGCCATCTTTACGGATCAGCACAAACGCATCGGATTGATACCCGGCGTCAAGGTGCGGCTTGGCCGCATTTCCTTTAATGGTGAGCAAAAGGGCGTCGACCTCAAACTGGGCCTCGACCTGGTTGGGATTGCCCGGAACCGCGCCGCCTCGGTTGCCTTCCTTGTTTCCGGTGATGATGATCTAGCCGAAGCCGTCGAGGAAGCCCAAGACCTGGGTATGAAGGTTGTTCTCATCGGCGTGGAGAAGGCCGATCACCGACTGGGTGTGGCATCCGTTGCCGAACACCTTGCCTTGCGAGTAGACAGCATCATTACCCTGCCCGAAGAACTCATCAAGTCTTCGTTTGTGAAGGCAGTGTCTTGGGATCCGGAACACGCGATTCATTCGGCCGCTATCGCGAGTGCTGCCGCTGCCTCCAAGGAAGCTCCTATCGATTCGGCGTCAGCACCGATGGCCCCAAAGCCAGGCATGCCGAAGGCCCCCACGCCCGCGCTGCTGAGCCAGCGACCCAAATTTCAATCGACGACCCAAGCCCCCGCCCCGGCACCGGCGGACTACCAACTGGTTTACAGCTCGACAAACCAATCTTCGGGGTTTGCGGGGGCAACAAGTGCCGACCGTAGCGCCATGGAGGTAGCCACGGAAGTGGGAAGCAGTGTGGCGACCAATTGGCGGGCAAGCACGACTGAAACCGACTTAAAAGACCTTCTTGCAGATCGTCCGCTCCTACCCCCGGAAATCGACAGGGTTCTACTCAAGGACTGTGCCCAACGACTCGGCGAATGGAAGACCGATTTGCAGGATATCCGCCGCGCCTTGCGGGTGGCCTTCTGGGAGCAACTCGATCAGCTCACATAGGGGTCCCCGATGGGCGTATTCGGGCCAAAATGCGATAGATTTCTATGGTGACTTCTGAGCAGACTCCGTTTTATATCACCACGGCCATTTCCTACCCGAACGGCGTTCCCCACATTGGGCACGCCTACGAGGTAATCGCCACCGACGCCATGGCACGCTTCAAGCGCCTTGACGGCCATGACGTATTTTTCATGACTGGTACCGACGAGCATGGACAGAAGATGCTTCAGACCGCCGAACGCGAGGGAATCACCCCGCGCGAGCTGGCACAGCGCAATTCGGATGCATTCCAAGCCATGAACGACGAGCTGGGAATCAGCTATGACCGATTCATCCGCACCACGGACACGGACCACTATGCGGCAGCCCAGGCCATCTGGAAGCGCATGGAAGACAATGGCGACATCTACTTGGACAAGTACGCGGGCTGGTACTCCGTGCGCGACGAGGCGTTCCACCACGAGGATGACACCGAGGTTCGTGAGGACGGCCTCCGCTACTCCAAGGAGACAGACACCGAGGTGACCTGGACCGAAGAGGAATCATACTTCTTCCGCCTGTCCTCGTACCAAGACAAGCTGCTGGAACTCTACAAATCGCAGCCGGAATTTGGGGCTCCACATACCCGATTCAACGAAGTGATTCGCTTCGTTGAGCGCGGTCTGGAAGATTTGTCGATTTCGCGCACCACCTTCGACTGGGGAGTTCCGGTTCCCGGAAACAAGGACCACGTCATGTACGTGTGGGTTGACGCGCTGACTAACTACCTCACCGGAACGGGATTCCCCGATGTTGAGTCGGAGTCATTCAAGAAGTACTGGCCTGCTGACGTCCATGTGATTGGCAAGGACATTTCCAGGTTCCATGCGATCTACTGGCCGGCATTCCTGATGTCTGCAAAGTTGCCGTTGCCAAAGCGCGTGATGATTCATGGTTTCCTTCACAACAATGGCGTGAAGATGTCCAAGTCCCTAGGCAACGTTGTGGCTCCCGCGGACTTCGTTGCCCAGTACGGACTTGACCAGGTCCGCTACTTCTTCCTGCGCGAGGTACCGTTCGGTGCCGACGGCAGCTACAGCCACGACACCATTGTTGGGCGCATGAACTCGGACCTTGCCAACAACCTGGGTAACCTGGCGCAGCGATCGTTGTCCATGGTCGCGAAGAACTGCGGGGGAGTGGTACCGACTCCGGGTGAGTTCACCGAAGCGGACCAACAGATCCTGGCTGCTGCCGGCAAACTGCTGGAGATCAGCCGCGACGCATTCTCGCGCCAGGAATTTAACAAAGCTCTCGAAGCCATCTGGACGGTTCTGGGCGACACCAACGCCTACTTCGCCGACCAGGCTCCGTGGGTACTGCGGAAGACCGATGTAGCCCGCATGGAAACAGTCCTCTACGTGACCCTGGAAGTTGTTCGCCGCGTGGCGCTGCTTGTGCAGCCGGTCATGCCGGCGGCGGCGGCTTCGCTGCTGGGTGTCTTGGGCCAGGCGGAAGGTTCAGCCCGCGAATTCGGTGCCTTTGAAAGGTCGCTTGTGGCTGGTACTCAGCTACCGGCTCCGACGCCCATATTCCCGAAATACGACTAATTTTGACCACTCGATCATCATCGGAAGTGCTATTATCCAAAAATCCCACGGCACCCAATATTTACGGGACGAAGAGTTGAGTATAATTGATCAAAACTAATTTAGTAAATTTCTATCAATTACATATAAACGTAGAAAGTAAAGCTCAATACTTTGCATTTTATTTATACAAAGATGGTGAAGTGCAAGATAAATCTAAATATTCTATGCGCAAATCAATTGCGTATAATTTGGACGGTCCGGGTTTATATAAGGTTAAAGTTTACAATAAATTCACTGATGGAACTATTGAAGCAAAATACTCAGATTCAATTCGTTTCGATGGATTCAGGGAAAGCGCTCCGGTTGAGCGTACACATGACATCGCGATAATCGGTGTTAGCCGAACAGCAGCTTTCGTCGCGCATGTTTTCGAGGTACGGCATAACGTACGATACTTCGTTGACCCGACCGGGAACCTTGTGGGGGGCACCTTTTTTGGGCGGCCCATTATTTCCAGCCTTCCGGAAAGCGAAGACTTGCGAGTTGTTGGCCACGAGAAGTTTCTGAAAAAATATCCTGATATGGATTCCTTTAGTCTCACTAACGGCGCGGTAGATTCACTTACGAAAGAATTCCATCGGCATGGTGCTATGGATCTGTATAGAATATCTAGAAGAACCTACCTTGCGGGGCTAATCGAAGGATCTTACTATATTCAGAATTTTATTTTCGGAAAGTATAATTCACGTATACCCTTTAAGGCGGAAATCGGCGAAGGTACCCGACTAGGAATCGGAGGCATCGGAACGGTAATACACCCTGATTCAATAATCGGAAAGAATTGCGTAATCGCTCAAAACGTCACCTTGGGTAGTCGAGCAGGAGGAAACGGGACACCAGTCATTGGCGATAATGTTTGGATTTCTCCAGGCGCCAAATGTTTCGGTGGCCGTATCGGCAACAATGTGATAGTCGGGGCGAATGCTGTTGTCTTAAATGAAGTCGAAGATGACTGTGTTGTTGCCGGTGTTCCGGCGAAGTTAATCAACAAAAACATTAGCAAATATTCTGGTTATTTTTTAAAAATGAATAAAGAGTAGAACCTCATTCCTGTTTTTGCCATTACTCAAAAGGAGAGCATTATATGGCCGCATGGACCGTAGTTGTCGGAGCTCACGATTTGTCAAGTGATGGGTTTGCGCCGATTGATGGAGCAATCCAAGTCAAAGGCTTGGCCTCTCCCACTGAGCGCAAGGACAATCTGGAAGTGCTCGGCATCTCGGGGGCAGGCGTAGTTGGAAGTAGATTCGTCGTCGACGGCGCCGCACTTCAAGATGTGATAGACGACTATGGTGCATTACGGGCAGTTGACGTCGCCAAACTAGTTCGAGGAAGTTTGAATTTTGTACTTTGGGAGTCTCGAGAGCGACGACTATCCTTGGTTTCGGATCCACTAGGCGGAGCCTTCATTTATATGTGGTCCTCGGTGGAATTCTCGATCTTTTCTTCCGATTTATCTGAATTAGTTTCCACGGCCAAACGAATTGGCGTGACTATTGGGAAGTCTCTTCGTTACCTTGCATCAGTTTTGGTTACAGGGAATGGCGGATTCTACCCGAGCAGTTTCGAAGGTGTCGAAGTCATGCCCCAATACTCGTACGGGCAATTGACCGGTGACAAATTTGAGATAAAGAGAATACCGGAACCCAGCTATGCGCAGTCGTATGAAGAACAAATTCATAATATAGCCGCAGAAATAGGCAATAATGTAGCTGCTTCGAGCAACTACACATCCGCGGAGAAGATTGTTCATTTGACGGGCGGATTTGATTCCCGACTGGTCCTTGCTGCGCTACTGGATAGCGATCTTCAGGATACATTTGAATATTTCTGTAGCGGTCCTTCAGCGACTCCGGATCGTATGATCCATGATTGCTTGGTTGGAGAATTTGGACTAGTTGCGACCTCTAGTCCAGGTTTTGATAGTGAAATTAGCTTTGACTCTCATAGAAGTGCGACACTCGCATCTATGCGATGGGGAGATGGAATGCTTTCAAATCCTCCAGGTCTTGGGATCGTACCGAAACCCGGCGGGTCCGTTATTCTGAGTGGTGGCTATGGTGAAATCCTTCGCTCGTTTTATGGCACGGAAACCGCTTCTCTAGTAGATGGACCACGCGACGACCTGCTCAAGAAGGCATGGGGACTGCAAGCTTTCGGCGCTTCTGGCCAACGGCTCCTGAGTGAGAATTTACATGACGACTTGCGCGGAAGAATAAGTAAAGAAATTGAATCACGACTTTCGGCAGGGATCCGTGAAGATGCAGTGATGGACAACATTTACCTATCTATTAGAAATCGCTATTTTGTCGGACAGATTTCGTCATTAGTGAGTCGCCGGACGCCAAGATTCGACCCTCTATATTCCATAAATGCATCGGGCTTAGTAATGAATATTCCCGTTCTTGAAAGAGCTTCCAATATCGTTGGTTTCGATGTGATGGACAGATTCAGTCCTGGATTGAAATCCTATCCATTTGATAGAAATCGATTCAATGAGATATATGAAAACCTTCGTGGAAAACCTAAGGCACTCGATTTTTCTCAAAATGCAAAAGTTTCCAGATCAGCAACGATTTCTAATTCTTCTAGCAATGACGATTCGTACTCGTTAAACGTAACTCAAGAACACATCCAGAAGGCGAATAGGCTTCGTGCTTCTGTCCGCCAAGTAGCTTTGATCGAACCCGTACAAGCCGAACTTCGAGAGCTTGTTGCCGGTATTGGTCGTCGGAGAATCTCAGAGCACTTCGATTATGTTGCCATCAGCAGGTTGATATCGACGGACTTGAACCATCGCGTTCACGTACGTAGATGTCACGCTTTATACGCACTCTTGCTGTGGTTCTACGAGGGCTAGTCACAGTTGTCGCAAGTTTCCGCCGGGTGAGAGCGTGCGAAAGGAGACCAAATTTAGGCTTGATATTCTATTCGAGCTCATTTGGCGCCTAATCTCGAGGCGGTCCTTTCGATGGGTATCGGTATTCCAGGATAAAGAATATCCAGCGAAGCTAGAATCGCGGGTATCCGATAAAATAAATGAAGATTCACCGATAATAGGTCTGCGGTAAAGGAGCTCTCCGACTTTAAGCGTGGTGACCGGGTGTTCAGCACGGCCGGAGGCATGCCGTCTACAAAAATATCCGCCACCTACGTAGCACGACGGACCGCAGAGGGACTGAGCTACTGAGAAGTCAAACGATGCCTGAAACGTTTTCGCGCCGGCTCTATTTTCCGGCAACTGCAAGCATTTGGGGCTTGATTTAATCCATAGAAAGGTCGTGGACACTGCGTCTCGTCACTTCGTAGACAGCCAATCTCATAGGTTCGTGTGAACCGTCCCGGGTTTGATGCTGCTGTCTTCTTTGAGAAAGATGTCAAGCATGCCCAAGAAATACCCCGCCGAAGTCCGCGACTGTGCCGTCCGCATGGTCATGGATCGGCTCTCCGAGTACTCCTCCGTGTATGCAGCGTGCAAGGGCTGGCGCCGAAGCCGGACGTAGGTAGCGAGACGTTGCGCCGCTGGGTGGTGCAGCCCCAGGTAGACGCCGGGGAAAAGGACAGTGCAACCACCGATGAGCGGGACGAGCTCCAGCGCCTGCGCGCCGAAAACCGTGGCAAATATGCCTAGATGGTGCGGATGTTCGACGTAAGTGGTATGTAATCACTCACGACATCGTTTACAAACGAACTCGATACATCCTTTACACGTGGCGTCAGCACATCGCTGACAATCAAACTCAATGATCGCTGACACCACGCGGGCCGGTTTCCCCGTCAGGATTTAGGCCGGTTCCTTCGCGGAGTAGTAGATGTTCTCGTAGTCGATCTTCCTCTGCGTCCAGGCCGGTCTCGGATTCCTGATCCGCGCCCCGTGCACCTGCCACAAGGGCACCAGCCTGGCACTGGAAGCCAGTCTGACCGGCAGCGTGAAGTGCAGGCTCTGTTCGCCGTCAGTGGTGCTGTAGAGCGTGTACGTTTCATTGATCATGATCAGCTGGTGCTCGCCGACCAAGTGAATGGGAACCTTGAAAATCCTGCCCCGATGGTAGATCTGGGGATTTGTTCGCCGGTTCTGGATCACATCATCGCGCTGGTCCTTCAACAGACCGGGTGAAGTTTCAGCAGGGCTGCCTCTTGACGGGTTTCCCTCTCCAGCAGGTCAAGCACTTTCCCTGCCGGCGCATTTCCGGCCTTCTTGGCCCGGGCCTTGTCCCGGTAACCCATGGCCTTGGCCTGCAGAGCGGCGATGTCAATCGCGACCCCGCTGGACCCCCGGTGGTCGCCGGCTTCCCACGCCTGTCCTGGGGTGAGATAGGTGTGCCCGACCTTCAGGGCCTGATGCCGCCAGCGATGGTTGTAATGGTCCCTGAACTGCGCAAGCAGCGTGGCCAACCGGTCCAGGGTTTTCGGGGAATGGGCGTCAAGGAACCGGGTCAGGGTGCCATGGCTGCGTTCGTTCTTTCCCTGGGGCTGCGGGTGGCTGAACTGGCCAGAGATGGCCTCGCAGCCAGCGGCGGCAACGTTTCCGTGTCGCCGACCATGCCCTGACGCATCAGGTTGAAAGCCCCGCCATTGTTCGAGTTGAGCCGAATTCGGCTTAACTCGAATTATGCCGGATCACAGTACAGCTCTATCCGCTACACCGAGACGGTCGAGACCGAGGGGGTGGAACCGTCCATCGGCAGCGTCGGTTAAGCGTGCGACGATGCCTCCGCGGAAACCGTGATGGGCTTGTTCAAGAACGAGGCCGTGGCCAAGGGATCGCCCTTCCGTTCAGGGGCGTTGAAGACCGAATCTGACGTCGTCGAGGTCGTCTTCGAATGGGTCCATTGGTACGACTCCGACCGTCTGCATTCGTCACACGCGCACCGAACTCCGGAGGAATTCGAGCATATCTATTACGATGAAAGTTCCAGCTCGTTGCCCGAAGCTGCCGCGCACAACACGGCGGCATGATTCCCGGGACGGTTCAACAGGGGTTCCTGCTGTTTAGATGTTGTCGTCAGAAGGTCTCACACATCAGCATCTGCGGCCTATTTGTGAAAATGGAGTCGCCCATTGCCAACCTCAACATCAACGGAACACTTGCATAATCATTTTAGGAGACGTCACACACCTGCCGTCATGTTGACAGCAAACGAATCGAAACCGGCTAATCATGGCAGGTTAAGCCCGAACCGCAGGAAGCATAGTGGATTGATTGCGGTAAAGTAGATGAGTTGCTAACCCGAGTTCGTATGGCAACTCAACTGTTCGTCGGAGAACGTAAATTTTTAGAGCCTCTTCATTCAATAACAAAGTAGGAAAACGATCTTGCTAAATCTGAGAGCAAATAACAGATTAATTGGTTTCGTGGGGAAGTCTTTGCCGCACGGAAGATTGGATTCATCTCGAAGCGCTGTGAAGTTGTTCGTAGATGAACGTAAAATCCGATTACCTTCGGGCAAAGAAATTTCGTACGATGCTGACGCGCTATGGGAGGACGGTATAGATCGAAGTCTGGCACGCCATCTCCATGGTCTGCTGTTTCTTCGGGATTGGCCCGCAAGTATCACAAACGACGATGCAGGTGAAGTCGCCGAATTAGCAATACGAATTATCAATGATTGGCACGCCAAGTTCCCGGCGTATGAAAGTTGTAGTCATTCGATGGCATTTCATGACGAGACTACAGCCCAACGGTTAATTAGTTTGATCGCAATATTTGAGGCGAGCAAGAAGTATCTAGATGTGACGAAACAAACTCAAATACGAGAATTAATGAAGCAGACGTCGGAACTTCTTTTCGACGATGACTTTCATTCGACCGGAAATAATCATGGAATGTTTCAAGACATCGCGCTCCGGACGTATTGTGTATACAATAGTTCTTATGATGAGCAAGTTGATAAAAAACTTGAAACAAGCATAAGACGGTTAGATAATTACTTTATCTCGTCATTTACGGAAGATGGGGTACATACGGAAAATTCTCCGACGTACCATTTAATGATTACGAAGCATCTCGCTGAGCATGCCGAATTTCTCAAGTTGCTGGGAGTAGGGCAGTCTGAGCAGCGACTGGAGGGTCTGCTGGAGCAAGCTGGCGAATATGCAACACATGCGGTACTGCCGACCGGGGTATTCGTCCCCATTAGTGATACCCAGCAAACCTCTATCTCTGCAAAACACCACAATGTCTTTGGGAGTCCTGAGTTCGAATTTGCTGCGACGGCAGGTAAATCCGGACGAAAGCCGGCTAAGAAGTATTTGTCGCTCCCAAGGTCCGGATATTTTTTTGCTCGCAAATCCTGGGGTGATGAATCTTCAACATTCGTTTCCTTCTTAGCTGCATATAACGATAATTATCATAAACATTCGGATGATTTGTCGTTATTTATCTGGCATGCCGGTCAGCCATTGATATCTGAGGCTGGTCCTTTTGGGTATAACTATCAATTGCCGTTGACGAAATACGGATTTAGTCAATTTAGTCATAATAATATAATTGTGAACGGCGTTTCTGTACCTCGTACCGATAAAAATGCTGAGACGGTATGGATGAAACCTGCCGTTGAGAGTGGCGGGAGGCTCACGGTCACGGCCGGGACGGGGCGACTTAAGGGCGTTCATCACGAGCGGACCGTTTCAATCAGCCAGGACTTCGACCAAATAGAGGTTTCCGATGACCTTCAGAGCCTGGAGACCAACAAGTATGAATGTCTTTGGAACCTAGGTAAGGGCGTCGACGTCGTGGCGCACGGTGATGGTTTCGAGCTATTTCACGCTGGCAAAAAGGTTGCTGACGTTTTTGTTGAAACATCTGTTCCGGTACAGATAACTGTGCATAAGGGCGAAATGAAACCTCGACCTCTCGGATGGAATTTTCCAAAATTTGGAGTTTCTGAACCAACCAATACGGTTATGGTCACTTTTACTGGACAAGATGTCGCCGTTAAGACAACATTTAATTTTGAAGATTTTCGATTCACGGATCGCGGTCTAAATAATACTAAAGATAAATGGAATAGATCTATAACTTCCCCAACGCTTAACTATCTCTTGGATAAGCCGGTAAGAAGTAGTCCGCATTTGGCTGTCGTTTTCTCAGCACTTGCACCAGTTGGGAATTTCTCTTACAACTACCGACGCACCATGCAGGACCTTGGCATAAATGTATTGTATATACTTGATGATTTTGGTGACCAAGGCTCCTATTACTGGCTACGCCGGGGCACGGAGTCGGTGTTTGATGCAGTTCAGGACCTAATTCGTTCCACGATGGACGAGGTGGGGATAGTTGATGCAGCCAACGTTTCTACCTTCGGTACTTCAAAAGGAGGGACAGCCGCCATTCTCCATGGTGCAGGACTGGGCGCAGGCATGGTGTTCGTAGGAGCCCCTCAATTCAAAGTGGGTTCGTTCCTGGAGGCACCGCATCCGAACGTCCTCGAATACATGCTGAGGGGGAATTCCCGAGCACACGCGATTGCCTTGGACAAGTTAGTTGTTGCCAAACTTGACTCTTACGAGACACTTCCTCGCATCCACCAGATCGTGGGCACGAAGGATCATCATTTCAACGGACACGCTTTACATTTACAGGAGTACCTTAGTAAGCGTGGCGCGATTGCGGAGATGGCGCTTGTTGAGGGTGCCCCTCACGCGGAAATCGGTCAGCACTATAGACATATTTTGCCAAAAGTCGTCAGAAGCTATGTTGAAGGTCGTTTCGAATCAATAAGGCAATTTGATTACAAATTAAAAGTCGTTTCGGGGGCTATTGAACTTCAACTTTTAAGTTTCTCAGGTAACTCCTATAGTTGTAAGTTATTTAACGGTTCTAATTTGATCGAAACAGTCGCATACACTAAAAATAATACTTTTGTTTGGAAAGGGTTAAAGGCTGGTCGATACCGCGTTCGTGTTTACACGAAGTCCAACATTAACCGGATGCTTCCGTTCACGACGGAATGGATTGCGTTGTAAACAGATTCGAGGGCAACGGCTCCTTGTGCGCTTGCTCGTTGTAGCTTTAGGTCGAACTAGCTTCCGTTGAACAGGGGTTAGCCTCGATTTTGAACGGGTGCCGTCAGACCACTGGTGCGTGCTCTTTTCGGGATAGACGGCCCGAGTGGTTTCCGTGCCTGCCAGCATGTCCAAGTCGCCGGGCCAGGGGGCCGGGAACTATATTCCAAACGGTCGTTCTTTCCGCTTGTGGGAGCCCTTACATGATTCGTCTAGTCTTCTCGATGGAGGTTGCTGCTGAATAGCGCCTCTTAGTAGCGGTGTTCCTGCGACCTGGTGAAGCCTTGAGACCCGGTGCCCACGAAGTCATGAGGTTACACACCAGGTTGCCAGAACACCGGCACCGTCAGCCGCTATATGTCACCTGGGCGGCTCGGCGACTTGGTAGTGCGTGCTCTGAGCAGACAATGTGTTGCCTCAGGACATCATCGACACTGAATCTCAATACTTCTTAGGCAGCCAGGTCTTATGGTGGCCGACAAACCAGAACAGGACTACCTCCTGAGGCTATTGAGCAAGCAAGATCACAAGATAGCTACTGAATCCAAGACCTCCGACACGCGATGGAAATCGATGCTAGTTTTCTGAGATGGTAGGCAATTGGGACCAGCCCTTACGCAGAGTCGGTTCACTGTGTAAAAGCAATGAGACGTCCTCGCAACTGCACGCATCCGTTAGAATTGTTCTCAGTAATGATTATTTGCGGACGGAGTCTATTAGGTGCAACGGTCAACGAAAAAGGGCTCAGCGGCAATCGTTTCTAGGGCCCAAGCCTTTCAGCTACGAGAAAGCGGCGGCACTAACGAGGAGTCCGTGGACGACGTACTTCTCGAAGACGTATTGAAGCTGAAAGCTGCGATCGGCAAGCTCAGAGTGGAGAAGGCGTCACTCAAGAAGCAGGCCATCAAGGACAGAGGTCTTATTGCACGACACGAGGGGACCCTGAAAAAGCTTGAACATGAGAAAGCTGAGACCCGCAAGAGGCTGAATGACCTTGCGGAAGAGCTCCGATTCGAACGAGTCAAGCTTCAGAACGAAAAAGCACGTTCGGATAAGTTCAAGAAAGCGTATGACAACCTACGCGCCCATCCAGTCGTTCGAGCAGTCAGAGGGATAAAGGCTCCATTTGCCAAAGCTCCGACCACTTCGGCCATATTTGATAATGGGCCAACGGCTGAAAAGGCGATCACAGTAGCGGTCCAAGGCAAGGGAGGCGTGGCGAGCACTTCCGTGGATAGTGTGGAGCCAAAGAAGCCTGTGTCTAGCGATCCGCAACGTCCTCACCAAAGTCCACTGACTAGCGAACTGAAGTCCATAGAAACAGCGGTACGACTAGAATTATCCAAGTTCCGCGATTTGGGGGAGATTTCAGGACCTTATAGCGCTGTTCAGGAGCTTGAATCTGGTGTGGAAGGGCCGCCGAACTTTGGTTCACTGTCTGATCAACTTGCGGGTTCGGCTCGTTTGCAAAGACAACTACCGGATGTTCCGCCTAGCGCGGGTACAGCCGCCTACGTACCAATCGCCGATAAGGTCATGTACTGTGCCCACAGCACAGGCGAATACAACAGTAATGGTTATTCAACGCGCACCACTGGGTTAACATCTGCCGTGACCGAGGCTGGACTGGATCTTTTCATCGTTGCCCGGCCCGGATACCCATGGGATTCAAAGGTCAACGGGAAAATGCCGCCGAGCAAGCGCCTGGTCCGTCGCTTCCAAGGCGTAGATACGCATTTCAATCCCGGTGTCTCGCTGAGAAACGACCCGTTGGATAAGTTCATTCAGCTTTCGGTTGATATGTTCATGCGTGAAGCGATGCTGAACCGGCCTTCAGTGATCGTATCCGCATCGAATCACATTACTGCGTTGCCTGCCTTGATCGCGGCACGACGTCTCGGGATTCCTTTTATCTATGAAGTGCGCGGCTTGTGGGAAGTCACTGCAGCCGCCTCGAACGAGACGTGGGCCAAGTCGGAGAGATTCTCTTTGGCAGTTGAGCTCGAACGTTTGGTCGCGAACAACGCTGACCGGGTCTTCGCCATCACCGAAGAGGTCAAAAAAGAACTTATACTCCGGGGTACTGACGCGGAGCGAATCGATATTCTTCCCAATGCGGCCAATATATTCCAGTATGTTCCTTTGCCTTCAGAACGATCCGCCGTAAAGAACTTGAAGAGGAACGGTGAGTTCCTACTTGGGTACGCGGGTAGTCTCGTCGGATACGAGGGCTTGGATCTCGTTGTTGACGCCATTTCGAAGCTTTCATCCGAACTGGACCATGTTGGGGTGTTGGTAGTTGGCGATGGCGCGGAACTGGCTTCGCTAAAGAGTCAAGCTGAACGTCTTGGCGTCTCGGATCGAGTGCGGTTCACGGGCCGCGTGCCCAACGAAGAGATAAACGACTACCTAGCCTTGTTTGACGCGGTTGTTTGTCCGCGTAAGTCGAACATCGTGACTGAATTGGTTTCGCCGTTGAAGCCGATCGAGGCCATGGCGGCTGGCCGGCCAGTAATCGGCTCGAATGTGGGACCAATTGCAACTCTGTTGGGTTCGGACGGTTCTCGAGGCGTGCTCTTTGACGCAGATGATGTTGACTCACTAATCGACAAAATCAGGTTTCTAGCGAATGACCCGAAGCTCTGCCAAAGCATCGGACGACGTGCACGCAAATGGACAGTTGAAGAGCGCACTTGGCCTATTATTGCCAAGACTTTTGCGACTTCGGTTCGCGTCGTGCAGAGACGGAATCGTGTTGGCAAGGACTTGCGTACGGTTAAAATCGCACTCATTGCTGATGAATTCACGGCGTCTACGCTCAGGCGAGAAGTCCAAGTGGTATCGCCGACGCCAAGTGACTGGCGCGGGCTGTTGTCCGAGACCAATGTAGATGCCCTATTCGTTGAATCTGCGTGGGCAGGCAATAAGGGCTCGTGGACGCGCAAGGTCGGATACTACGACGACGATAAGTGTAGTCATCTTTCAGAATTGATCGATTTTTGCCGGTCTAGTGGGATCCCGACGATATTCTGGAATAAGGAAGATCCTGTACACTTCAATCGATTCAAATCAACTGCCGAACTTTTTGATGTCGTGCTGACGACAGATGCAAACTGTCTCGAAGGGTACTGGGAGAATCGCGGACCGCATCTGAAGGCCTTGGGTAGCATGTCGTTTTGGGCCCAACCAGATATCCACAATCCAATGGGTACATCGCGTCCATACTCGCACTCTGTCGCTTATGGTGGCTCATACTACGGTGAGCGATATGCGGAACGCTCCAGCGAGCTGAAGTCCATTCTTCAGGGAGCAAAAGCGCAGGGGTTGACGATCTACGATCGTCAGGCAGACAACCCCGAGTCGGTTTACAAGTTCCCATCCAGTCTTCAAGAATTCGTCCGTGGCGGATTGGCTTATGAAGATATGGTTGAGGCTTACAAATCCCATCCCGTACATATCAATGTCAATTCGGTAAATAATTCTCCAACGATGTTTTCGCGTAGAGTGTTTGAATTGGCAGCGTGCGGAACGGCAACGATTAGCGGCAAGAGCTTCGGTGTATCTTGGCTCTTCAACGATATGATTCCGGTTGTTCGCACAAAAACGGAAGCCCAACTGATTTCCGAGCTCTGGATGAATAGTGAAAAGGACCGCGTCCAGGATGCGTGGGGCCCGCTAAGGATTACATTCGAAAAACATTTGGCGTGTCATCGTCTCGCAAGCGCGTTGCGCATGGCCGGCATACCGGTAGAGATTCCAGAACTGCCAACCTTCCAACTAGAGCTTGCAAGTCTGACAGTCTCGAATGCCAGTTCGATTTTGGCAAGCAGCGTCCGACCTGCAAGTGTGATTGTAGAAACGGCAGACTGCGAACCCCATGCCGCTCAGTCATTGCGTGATGCAGGTATTGAAGTTTCCGATGCAGCCAATGCTCGTCTGGATATGCTGCGAATCTGCAATGCAGATACTCACGTTGATGACCCAGATCTTTTCCAGGATTTGCTCACTGCATACTTCTATAGCGACGCGGCACGCGTAGTTGCGTCTGAAGCCTCGGTGAATGAACGAGGCCTACCCCTTTGGTGGAAGCCGGATTATGTTGTCGACGGCCCCACACTATCCTCCGAGTTAGTAAGCTCGGATCGTGAAGGATCCCTCACTCTTCGTCGTCCATTCACGTTGCGTAGAGACCTGGTGGAGCCAACCGTGATGGAATCGGCGACAGCCGGGATCGAAGAATGCGTCCTTGTTGCCGGACACGATTTGAAGTTTGCGGGCGCTGTAATGGACGCAATCGAAGGGCATGGCCACAAGTTGCTTGTGGACAAGTGGAACGGTCACGCGCAACACGATGTGGAGCGAAGCAGGGCCCTGCTCGAAGAAGCAACAACGATATTTTGCGAGTGGTCTCTGGGCAACTTGGCGTGGTATTCCAAAAACAAGCGTCCTGAGCAACGGCTGATTACGCGATTCCATTCCCAAGAACTGTTTACGGACTACCCTCGTGCCGTGGACTTTAAATCTGTTGACCGAGTAATCTTTGTCAGCGAACTGATCCGAGGCATGGCCATTAAGAAGTTTGGTATTCCTTCGGAAAAGACCATGGTCGTACCTAACGCAGTGGACACTCGTAAACTGGACCTTCCGAAAAATGAGGAATCGAATTTCGTTCTCGGGTTTGTTGGGATGGTTCCGCAGATGAAGCGATTCGACTTGGTACTCGATCTGCTCGAACACCTCCGTCAAGTTGATGATCGATACACGCTTCGAATCAAGGGAAAACGGCCGGAACAATATCCCTGGATGGCCGCTCGCGAAGACGAGATGGCTTTTTACAACGCCCAGTATGAACGCATTGAAACCTCGCCATTGCTCAAGAATTCGGTGATCTTTGACCCCGAAGGCAACGATATGGCCGAATGGTATCGTGGAATTGGTATAGCGATCTCTACAAGTGATTTCGAATCCTTCCACTTCACGCTTGCCGACGGCGCCGCTTCAAGGGCGCTTCCTGTAGGCCTGGCTTGGCCTGGTGCAGAGTGGATCTATCCCGAGTCATGGATCTTTACAGATACCAAAGAAATGTCGGAATACATTGTTGCCACGCGTGAGGAATCACAGAACTTCGAAGAGCAAACGGCGGCGGCGCGTGAGTTCGTGGTTGAAAATTTTGATTCAGAAGAAGTATTGACGAAATTACTTCATACTGTGAATGGAACCTAATAGAATTATCTGAAGTATTGCTGTAAATGGGAGAGTGTCGTTGAAATAATTTTCGATCACACTCTCCCATTGCATATGTTAACAAAGTTTGTATATTCAAAAGCAATGGGGATATTAGTGAAATTGGATGTTTCTGATCTTCGCAAGGCCATCTGGCACCTTCGGCATGGTGGTGCCGGCCAACTTAAGGATTGGTACCGGCGCCATTCCTATACCCATCGGACGGTTGGCTCCATGGGTCGGGGAAACTCGGAGGTTGAAAAGAGGCTAAAAGTTGCCTTTCCTTCTGTTTCGACGGTCGTCGATCGCTCCATGAGTGCGCCGTTGAAAGTTGCCGTAATCCTTGACGATTTCAGCGCACGCGCGTGGGGGCCCGAATGGGATTGCACCTTCATAAAGCCAAGTACCTGGCAGCATGAGCTCGATTCAAATAGCTATGACCTGCTGTTTGTCGAGTCGGCATGGGCGGGAAATTCCAAAACCTGGCAATACCACTTGACTGGCCCCACTGCTCCGCGTCCCGCGTTCGTGGAAATGGTTAGAACTTTCCGGGCCAAGGGGATACCTGCGGTTTTCTGGAACAAGGAGGATCCGCCCCATTTCGATGACTTCATTGATACAGCAAAGCTGTTCGACTTTGTATTCACTTCTGATGAGCGGATGGTTCCCCGCTACGTGGAAGTCCTCGGACACGACCGAGTGGCTACCCTGAGTTTTGCTGCTCAACCCGAATTCCATAATCCCGTCCGGCCAGTTGCGCAATCTCGCCGCGATGTCGCGTTCGCCGGCATGTATTTCGCGCACAAGTTCCCGGAACGTCGCGAACAGATGGAAATTGTGTTGGGCGGAGCCGTTGACGTTGCCCCCAAATTTCGCCACGGACTGGATATCTTCTCGCGTCAACATGGAGGCGAGGAAAAGTATCAGTTCCCTGCGCCGTTTGAATCGCATGTTGTTGGGTCGCTCCCGTACGATCAGATGTTGACCGCATACAAGTACTACAGCGTGTTCCTTAACGTAAATTCTGTGGTCGACTCGCCGAGCATGTGTGCGAGACGAATATTCGAGATTACTGCTGCGGGATCTGCGGTGGTGTCTGCTCCGAGTGCGGCCATTCGGAACTTCTTCGAGCCTTCGGAAGTCATCGAGGCGCACTCGAGAGAAGATGCGGCACATGCCATTAGGAGTATTGTGCGAAGTCCGGAGCTTCGCGACCGGATGGTTCATCTGGGGCAGCGGCGTATCTGGAGCGAGCATACTTATGCCCATCGGGCCAAGAAAGTCACGGACTTTGTGGGGCTCCTTGACGCCGCATCCGGGCCACTTTCGATGGTGAACGTTCCGCGCGTCAGCACAATTGTGTCGACGATTCGTCCACATCAGCTGGATCACATTTTGCAAACCGTTGGATCCCAACGGCACGTTGAGGTTCAGTTGGTGCTGGTGACTCACGGATTTGCGGTTGACCGGGGCATCCTTGCAGAAAAGGCCAAGGCTGCAGGTGTTCGTGATCTAGAAGTCCTCGAGTTGGGCAGAGAGCTTACTCTGGGCGAGTGCCTTAACAAGGCGGTGTCGCGTTGTGAGGGGGACTTCATCACCAAGATGGATGATGACGATCTATACGGCGAACATTACTTATACGACCAGGTTTCGGCTATTCGTTACAGCGGTGCTTCGGTGGTGGGCAAGCAGGCGCACTATATGTACTTGGCCGATTCGGATGCCACCCTCTTGCGGTTTTCCGAACGAGAACACCGGTTCACGGATCTAGTGATGGGTCCGACAATGCTGGGACACGCTGCTGTCTTCAGGGAGAATCCCTTCCAAGCCAGGAGCAGGGGAGAAGATACGAATTTCCTCCGTGACGTGGTAAATAGTGGCGGCACGGTCTATTCCGCGGACCGGTTCAACTTCGTCCAGATGCGAGGAACAGACGGCAAGTCGCATACATGGGACGTTAGCGACGCAGAGCTGACGTCGACGGGGGATGTCCAATGGTTTGGTCGAAACGATACACATGTCTTCTTCTAGCAACGGCGCCTAACCCTTCCAGAGGAAGCCGGCAACGAGGCGGAAATCTATGTACTCTGCTGCTTGACCGTTGGTGACTCCCTGCGCATCATTGCTGGAATGACGAAAGCCGATTTCTAACACTGGAAAAGATTCGAGAACCGTGCAGCTCCATTCAAGCTGAAGCGGGTATCCGACCCCTTGGCCAGGCCAGCGTCCTAGACGTTGGGCAGCTGACAAAATGGGGATTGCTTATTGACCGCCATGCATGTCGTAGAATCGTTTAATCAAAAGATGGAGTTGAGGCTCCCGGAGACAGGTGGAATATGCCAGTGGGGGAAGCGCGCGTTCTTCTGCTGACGCATTCTTATTCACCAGAGAATTCTCCACCGCAACGACGGTGGGACTCGTTCGTGTATGTTATGCGGAATGCGGGTTGGCACGTAAATGTTGTGACACCTAGGGTTGTCGGTCGTGTTTTTGAGGGCCAGAAAAAACAGCGAAATTGCTATTTAGCACGTGGCGTTCATGGGGAAAACATCTGCAGCTTCGTTTCCATGAAAAAGCCGAGCCGTATCACTGGAAAGATCCTGAAGAATCTGCTCGACGGTGCCCTAATGCTTCCCACTGCATTGCTGCAAGGACGTCCAGATGTGGTGATCGCAACCGTCCCAGCTCTGCCGACGATGTTTATCGGATTCTTCGTTGCATCAATTTTTAGGCGACCGCTAATCGTCGAAATGCGTGACGCGTGGCCAGACCTGATCACCGACTCAAGAGTCTTGCGCTGGAAATGGTTGACAAGGTTAGCGCATTGGGCCGTACGAGAAGTCCAACGACGAGCGGCAATTGTCGTAACCGTGACCGACGGTTTTGCCGAGATCTTAGCCCGCGACGGTGTGAGTACCGTACAGACGATCCATAACGGGATCAGCACCAGAAGCTTTGAACCGCTCGATGCTCCACCTCAGCGCACGGATACGAAGTTGCATGTGTTGTACCTAGGCAACCTGGGGGAGAGCCAGGGTCTGGAATCAGTGATTTTGGCCTCCACCAAGGTTTCGGAAAGCGTTCAAGTGCGGATCGTTGGCACTGGTACGGCCGAAGAACGTCTGCGGCGCTATGCGGAAACAGTCGACGCAAAAATCGATTTTCAGGTTCCTGCGCGAGGCGATGCAGTCAGGGATCACTATTTATGGGCGGATACTTGCGTGGTGAGTTTGCGCAGTGATTGGGCGAGCTTCAATCACACTGTGCCATCTAAAATTTACGAATTACTTTCGTTGGGCCAACATATCACCGGAATTGTCAAAGGCGAAGCAGCGCAAATTATCACCGACGCTGCTTCGGGAGACATCGTGGATCACGATCCAGAGCACATTGCGGATCTGTGGCGGAGACTCTCCATGGACAGGCAAAATCTTCGAGTTGGCGAAACAGGCCGAGACTGGGTATTTGAGAAAGCATCCCTGGAAAAGCTGGGCGAAAAATACGTTGCCTTGATTAGCAACATCATTTAACGAGGGATAAAACGTGGCTGATAGGGATACTACTAATTTCCGGAACTCAAGTTCTCGATTGATGCGCAACTTATCGAACATCGCAAAAATCGTCCTCGACAACGTGCGTGATGATCCCATCTACTTCTTCTTACAAGCAGCACGTCGTTTGGATTCAGGGCTCCTGACACGGATGGCGGCCGGGTGCGTCAGGGCGCTCCCCGGAAGGTCAATTCAGCTCAAGGCAGTCGGACTATTGCTCTCAGGAAACACCTCCGGACTTGGTGAACACCTGAGACAATTAGATCCTTCTTTGATTCCAGATGTCAGCCTAGCCCGCTTGGGTGACATGGCAATTGCCGTTCAAGACCCAACGAGTGCTGAGCACTTGTTGAAGAATCGGACCTCTACGAGTACCGCACTGTGTAGAACACAGGCACGGCATGCCTGGTACTTGGGAGATATGCAGGAAGCCATCGACATTTTGTCGTCTGTAGTGGCTCCATCGAACAAGCAACTACGTCATTACCAAAGTGAATTAGGCGTTTTTTTGGGCGCCTTGCCAGCGGTCCCGAAGCAGAACGTCGCATCTGACGCCCGGCTTGCACAGGGAACCGCCCTTCACTTCCTGACAAACTCGCTTCCTCACACCGGGAGTGGCTACGCCCAGCGTTCTCATTCGATCATGATGTCACTTGCGGATGAGGGCTGGAGAACCGAAGTATTGACCAGGGCGGGTTACCCGCTGACCGTGGGTAAGATCCGGGCGAAGGAGGAAGACGTGGTCGATGGCATCACCTATCGGCGCATCCTTCCGGCCCGCTTCCGCTCTGACATGAGGTCAAAGATCCAGCA
Organism: Paeniglutamicibacter sp. ORCA_105; assembly: GCF_045798545.1. Classification (NCBI taxonomy): domain Bacteria; kingdom Bacillati; phylum Actinomycetota; class Actinomycetes; order Micrococcales; family Micrococcaceae; genus Paeniglutamicibacter; species Paeniglutamicibacter sp. ORCA_105. The sequence goes on from NZ_JBIXLM010000048.1 coordinate 30,536, forward strand.
GCAGGCTGATGCGCTCTCCGCCGCTGTTGGTCGATTGCAACCCCGCGTTCTGCACACCACGACTGACTTTTCCAACGCGCTTGCCGTGATGAGTGTGGCCGAAGCTTTCGGTTTGCCGTGGGTCTACGAAGTTCGGGGGCAGTTGGCGGACACATGGGCTTCCACGCGACCCGAGAGCGCGAAGTCGTCCCAGCGGTACAAGCTATTCAGGCAGCGAGAAGCCTTCGTTGCATCCCGAGCAACGCATGTAGTGACCCTAGGCGAAGCCATGCGGGCGGAGCTGGTCGCGCAGGGCATACCAAGCAACAAAATCACGATCGCTCCGAACGCAGTGGGGGATGCGTACTTGGAAGACCCCATTGGTCGGGAAGAAGCCCGTGAACGGCTCGGCTTGTCCCCAGATCTCCAGTACGTGGGCACCGTCAGTAGTTTGGTTGCTTACGAAGGACTGGACCTTCTGATCCGGGCCGCTGCAGAACTCATCCCAGAAAATCCGAAGCTACGCGTCTTAATAGTGGGCAGTGGTGTTGAAGCTAACAATCTCAAGGATCTGAGCAAATCGCTCGGTATTTACGAGTATTGCCTCTTCCCGGGTCGGGTCCCGCGCGACGAAGCCCGAACCTATCATTGCGCGTTGGATATTTTCGTGGTTCCGCGCAGGAATCTTTCTGTGACACGGGCAGTAACGCCACTGAAGCCCGTCGAGGCGTTGGCCTGCGAAGTCCCCGTAGTTGCGGCGGACTTGCCCGCCTTGCGCGAGCTTATCGTGCATGGCAAAACTGGCCTACTCGTGGAACCGGACGACTCTCACCAACTCGCCGTGGCAATCAAGACTTTGCTCGAGCATTCATCGAAGAGAGCTTCGATGGGTGCTGCCGGAAGGAAGCAAATGCTTGCTGAACGCACATGGAGTGCTAACGCGCAAAAGTTGTCTGAGACTTACAAACTGATCTCCCACAAACTGCAGTGAATGGACGAATGCAGTATTCTGGTCGAGGTTACGAATCGTAGCCTCCTGAACTTCAGTGCCTCGGCTGTTTGCACGCTTGGGTGCGCCCACTAGAACCAAGGGGAAACGTCATAGTGACGAGTATCAAAGAAGTAGCCGTAGTCGGTCTGGGCTACATCGGACTGCCGACGGCAGCAATCCTTGCCTCCAAGGGCATCATCGTCAAGGGTGTCGACGTCACCCCGCGGACCGTGGACGCCGTCAACCGCGGAGAGGTTCCGTTCGTTGAGCCGGCCTTGGGTGACTTCGTGGCGGCCGCGGTCGCCAATGGCACCCTCAGCGCAAGCTTTGACACTCCGTCCGCAGACGCGTTCATCGTTGCCGTGCCGACGCCATTCAATGCCGACCGCAGTGCCAACCTTTCGTACATCGAAGCCGCAGCCGACAAGATTGCCCCGCAGCTGCGCGGCAACGAGTTGGTCATCCTTGAATCGACGTCCCCTCCAGGTGCAACCCAGCACATGGCCGACCGCATTCTTGCTGCCCGTCCGGACCTGGACTCCTCGACCCTGCACGTCGCCCACTGCCCGGAGCGCGTGCTTCCGGGACGCGTCATGGAGGAACTGGTCACCAACGACCGCATCGTCGGCGGCATC
>NZ_JBIXLM010000049.1:0-31915 GCF_045798545.1 Paeniglutamicibacter sp. ORCA_105
GCCACCCCGATCTCGTTAATGCCGGCATTCGGGTCTGCCTGCGATTCGCCTGCCCATTATGCCCGCCGCGCAGAATGCGCATCCCACCACCCCTCCTATAGACGGGAGCGGTACGGTACCTTGGAAAAGGGGGATTAACGTTTCACTAAACTCGCATGGGGGAGACAACTAATGGGGACGCAAAAGAAGGACCAGCCGCACCCACTCGTCGAAGTACACCCCGGAGCCGATCTGGACCTCTACGATTCAAAGATCGTCACGAACATATCCGGCCGCACCGCGATGACCCGCAAACGCCTGGCCAACGGCCGCGAGACCCGAGCCTTTCTTGATGCTGCGCTGGACCTCACCACCGAACTGTTCAGCCCGGCGCTGTCGGAACAGCTGCTCGATACCGACGAGGAGGACTCTCGTCCGGTCATGTCGTATCTGTCCCGCCGCAAGGTCCTGGCCAAGGCCAGGAAGAATTGCGGCGACGACTACCCCCTCAGTGAGAACATGATGCGCCACCGTTGGAGCACGCACGGAGATTTTCTGGCCGACTTCGTTTCCTATGCCCTGGCTGACAAGCACTGGAGCCTTCAGGTCGCGCTCTCGCAACATGCCAAGGACCTTCTGACCTCGGATGATAATTTTCCCACTGCGGTCCATCGGGTCGCCTACGAGGACCTCAAGCTCGTGCTGGAGCTGCCGGCCTTCCGGTTCCAGCTGTTGGCAGTGGCCACAGCACAGGCGGATACTGCATCCGCGCAAGCCCTGGCTCGCATGTACACGAATCTTTCACAGGTGTGGATCACGCTCTACACCAATGTATTTGAACACTATGGGCTCACGTTCAGGCCAGGCGTGACCATGGAAGACTTCAACATCTTGCTCCAGGCCATGGCGGAGGGGCTTGGGCTGCGCTTGATTTCCGGCGTGGGAGAACGACTGCTCGATCATGAGAAGCGGACTTCGCTGCTGGGAACCGCAGCACTTTCGCTCTTTCTGGCATTGGTCGATCCCGGCGACGGGCTTACCATCGAACAAGCAGCGGAGACTGCCATGGGCCAGAGGCGAAAGCCGTAGGTTCGGATTCGCCCGACCGGCAGATTTAGGAGCGGGGGCCGGCTGCCCCAAGCAGCCCGGCGCCCCCACTCCAGCTGCGACATTGGTCGTTATCGGCAACGGTCCGCATCGGCATCCGCCCAGGTATGACCCTCGACGGTCCGGCCCAGAGAACTGGTGCCGAAGTGTTCGATGCGCCCCGATCCCCCCGCCAAAAACGCAGGTGGTACAGAACCCCACGAGTAGTCAAACGCTTGAAGGCACCGGGAAGAACCGCTTCACCATCAGCAGTTCGGCTTTCCCCCAAAATTCCGCCCCACGCTTTCAAAGCCAACATACCCGTATGGATTACAACCACAGGACTTATCCAAACAAAGAGTGGTTCCCCGGCTCTACCCTCACTTGGGTCGACCTGACTGGGTCCACCCAGTTGGGTGCCGTCGACGGGACCCTGCCTGGACCGGGTGCAGCGACGCTACCCTTGAGCGAGCAGACGCTGCACGCGCGGCTTGACCTCGGTGGCCAGCAGCGTGATCGACTCCAGCAGGTGCTCCTGAGGGAGGCCGCCGATATCCATTTGGAGGAAGTGCCGCATGTGTCCCATGTAGCCATGCAGGTGGACGATACGCTCGGCCACTTCGTCGGGAGAACCCACATAGTAGGCACCCGGGGCCTCGGCCTGCGCGTCATAGGCGCGTTTGTCGGGCGCAGGCCAGCCACGCAGCTGGCCCATTTCCACGTTGAGGTTGTACCAACCCGGGTAGAACCGCTCGAGCGCTTCCTTCTTGGTCGGGGCGACCAAGCCCAGTGCTGCCACCGAAACCTTCAGCGAGTTCTCTGAGTGTCCCGCTTGGGCTCCGGCGCGGCGGTACAGCTCCGCCAACGGGGCGAAGCGATGCGGCGCCCCGCCAATGATGCCGTAGGACACCGGCAGGCCCGATTGGCCAGCACGGGCCGAGGAACTTGCATTGCCGCCGGTGGCCACCCAAATCGGCAGCCTGCCATTCAGGGGACGAGGCACCACGGCCAGGTCCGCAATCGCAGGTCGCTTCGTGCCGGACCACGTGACGTTATCGGTATCCGCATTGTTGATGGCCATGAGCAAGTCCAGCTTTTCTGCGTAGAGCTCGTCGTACTCGCCCAGGTCATAGCCAAAGAGCGGGAACGTCTCCACGGAGGAGCCGCGTCCTGCGGTGATCTCTATGCGCCCTCCCCCGGAGATGGCATCGGCCGTGGCGAATTGCTGGAAGACGCGCACCGGGTCATCGGTGCTGATGATGCTCGCGGCACTGCCGAGTTTGATCTGTTTCGTGGCGGCTGCCGCGGCGGCGAGCAGGGTGCCGGGCGAGGACGCAGGCATGCTGGCGGTGTGGTGTTCGCCCACGCCGAAGTAGTCCAGGCCTGCCTCATCCGCGTGCTTGATCGCCTCAAACAGGTTTTGGATGGCCTCGCCGGTTGATCGCAGTGATCCGTCGGCATTGCGCTGGGTGTCGCCGAAGCTGTAGGCACCGATTTCCATGTGGTCAATCCTCATTCGTTGGGTAAGCGTGTGGCGGGTCAGGCTGCGGCAAGGCTGCGCTGCAGCTCCTGCGCCAGTTCGACGGCGTTGAAGCGGCCGTTGAAGATCTCGGTACCGGGCTCAAAGGATTTGCCCGCCGCGAGTTCGCCGGCATCCACGAAGTCGAAGCCCAGGGTGTCGATGAACATGGCCACCAATGCCTTGGCGTTTTCGTCGTCCCCGGCGATGACCAGTGCCCGGCGGTCCGGCGTCCCCGGCTTGACGGCATCCGGTTCCATCTCGTGGTACCCGATGTGGTTGAAGGACTTCACCACGCGAGACCCGGCCAAGTATGCGGACACGACCTCGCTGGAGGACAGGTGAGTGTTCTCGAAATCGGCAATGTCGCCGTCGGTGGCGGCCCAGTAGTTCATGGCATCGATGACGACCCTGCCGCTGAGGGCTTCCGCATTCAGGGACTTGTACTTGTGCAGCGGGATGGCGACCACCACGAGGTCGGAGGCCGCGGCCTCGGACGCGTCGACGGCCACGGCGCCAGGGGTGACGATTTCGATGATCAGCGCGTTGTCGGCGGCCGGTTTGGAGGTGGCGACCTTGACGCGGTAGCCGGCGGCAACCGCCAAACGCGCAATGGCCGTACCCACGCGCCCGGCACCCAGGATGCCAATCGTCCCTCGAGAAGCCACGTGCTCTTGTGCGCCGATATCCATGTCCTGCCTTCCATTTATGTTGTACTACAGACTATATTCCTAACAGATCATCTGCGCAACACCGCAATATCCGGTATGATGGATGTCATGGCCTCCACTCAGCACCCGCCCCTCGCCTTCGACAAGCCGTTGCCGGGGTTCCTTCCCGGCGATCTCGCTTGGCACCTGGGAATGATCCTGCGCGGACACCAAACGCACTTCGCCGAGGCCGTTGCGGAGATGCCCTGCTCGGTGCGCGGCTTCCAGATGCTTTCCACCGTGGTTCACCATGACCCCGCAAACCAGCAGGCTTTGGGTGCTCACCTGGGCATCGACCGCACGGTGTTGACCTACCTCATCGACGACCTCGTGGCTGCCGGCCTCGTTGAACGCGTGCCTGCCCCCACGGATCGGCGCGCGCGGAAGATCGTTGCCACGAACCAGGGCGAGGCATTGCTGAAAAAGATGGAGGCACGCGTGGCCGCGGCCGAACAGACCCTGCTCGCCGAACTTGACGCCGGTGAAAGCGAGCAGCTCGCGCACCTGGTTTCCAAGCTCTCCATGGCGATCCATCGAGCGCAGCCCGGCGCCAATCCCTGCGAGGCCATGGACCACCTGGGCTAGCCACCGAGCCGGCGGGCACGGGACTCCGACCTGCCCCGGGCGAACGGTTCCGGTCGCCAACTGTGATCCAACGGCCGCGAACACCATAGACTCGTGACATGAACACTGGCGACATCACCTTCCACACCCGCAAATGGGTCCGCCCCGAAGACCTCAACGCCAATGGCACGCTCTTTGGAGGTAGCCTGCTGCGCTGGATTGACGAGGAAGCTGCGATCTACGCGATCGTCCAGCTCGGAAACGGATTCGCCGTCACTAAGTACATGTCGGAGATCAATTTCGTCTCCTCGGCGCAACAGGGTGATCTCATCGAGATGGGCCTAACCGCCACCCACTTCGGACGCACCTCGCTGACCATGCGCGCCGAGGTCCGCAACATGATCACCCGGCAGTCCATCTTGACCATCGAGAAGATCGTCTTCGTGAACATGGGCCCGGACGGCATCCCCGCCCCGCACGGCTACTCGGAGATCACCTACGACCGCGACCGCATTCCCGGCGAGCACCTGAAGATCAAGCAGCCCGAAGAGCTGTAGCCGCAGCGTCCGGTTGACTGCCGTCAAATCGGGAGTACTCGGGCCTGTTCGCAAAGGGCCCGCCTGAAGTCCTGGCTACGATGCATTCTTCACGGGACGAAAAACTCCCCCGCCCCACTGAACGCCGCTTCGCATCAGCCACAATTCGCAAGGCCGAATGGTTCCCAGGCGGACCTTGTGGCATGGCGGAACATAGCTGTCGTCGATTTCTCCGTCATCGCCGCGAATCCAGAGCTCGTCGTTGATCCTGAACACATTGGCCATGACCTCGCAATCGCAACAGCCGCCGAGCTCGGGGAATTTCCGCTCGAGCGATGTTGCCCGCGGTGCGCGCAGATCCCGGTAGGTGGTGCACCACTTCAACCCGCTGCACCCGTGCTCGAGCATTCTGTTGACGTAGCAAGCCAGGCATTCATAGCGTGGCGGCAGCAGCATCTTGACTACCTTGAGCGCATCTTCAAGTTCCGAGACGGTGTATTGGTCCATGGCGAACTCCTTGAATCGGTGGAGTCTTCAGCATGCGATCAATACCCGACGTCCGGCCCTTCAAGGCGTCGGGACTGTGGACAGGTAAAGTTAACGGCCCGGCGCTCGTAGCTGTGTGGGGAGGCTTTCTTCCCGTGCGAGAAATCAGATGTTGCCCTGGAACCGCACGATCCGTTCGATGGCCTCGGTCACCGCATCGAATCCGGCGGCAAAACTGAGGCGAACATGGTGCTGTCCGTTGACGTGGTCGAAGTCGTTGCCGGGAACAATGGCCACGCCCTCAGCTTCGAGTAGTGCGGCACAGTAGGCGGCGGCATTTACATGGGGACCGAGCTGGTCGCCCAGATCCGCATACAAGTAGAAGGCGCCGTCGGCAGGCGCGCTCTCGCCCCAGCCAAGGCGACCCATGGAGCCCAGCACCGCGGCGCGGGTCCGCGCGAATTCGGCAACCCGCGCTTCGGCCTCGGCGTAGGAGTCCTCGGTGAATGCGGCCAGCGCGGCATATTGCGCTGGGGCCGGCGGGCACAGCGCCACGTTGCCGGCCAGCGCGTCCACGGTGGACAGCATGTCGTCGGGAACCAGTGCCCAACCTAAGCGCCAGCCGGTCATGCCCCAGTATTTGGAGAAGCTGGAGATCACCACGGTGTCGGTGTCCAATTCCCAGGCACTGACCGAGCGGCGGACTTCCGACCCCGGTTCCGGGTAGTCGATGCCGTGGTAGATCTCGTCGCTGATCAGCCTGACGCCGCGTTCCTTGCACCACCCTGCGAGCTCCTCGAGCTCACTGCCGGAGACCATGGTGCCGGTGGGGTTTGCCGGGGAGGCCAGCATCAGTCCGTCGAGCCGTCCGTGTTCCCGCCAGGCTGCTTCCAACAGCTGCACGGTGGGCTGGTAGCGGGATTCCTGCCCGGCATCCAGCTCAATAACATCGATTCCCAGAGTGCGCAGGATATTGGCGTAGGCCGGATATCCGGGCCGCGCCAATGCCACCTTGTCACCGGAGTTGAAGGCGGTAAGGAAGGTCAGCATGAACGCGCCGGAACTCCCGGTGGTGACAGCGACGTTGTCCGCCGAAACCTCGATGTTGTACCAACGCTTGTAGTGTCCAGCGATGGCTTCCCGCAGTTCCCGGATGCCCAGCGCGGGCGTGTAGGTAAACGGCGTGCCCGCGGCATGGATCTCGGCCGCCCGCCGCGAAACCTCGGAGGGGGCACCGTCGCTGGGCTCGCCCGCGCACAGGGAAATGACATTCCGGCCCGTGGCACGCAACTGGGCGACCCGATCCAGGATGTTCATGACCTCAAACGCCGGAACCTTCGCCCGGTCCGCGACCTTTAACATGCTCTGCACTTTTCCTCCGGTACCTTTTGCCGCATTGACGACTTCACCAAGCCTGTCACATGCCGGTGGGCAGACGCGCGAAGGCCCCACCGGTGGCGGGGCCTTCTAATCGCTAACGAGCAGGTGTCTTATGCCTTGGATCCAGCAGCGATGTCCTTCTTGATGGCATCCATGTCTAGTCCCTGGACCTGTCCGATCAAGTCTTCCAGCGCCTCTGCCGGCAATGCGCCGGGCTGCGAGAAGACGAGGATTCCGTCACGGAACGCCATCAGCGTGGGGATCGAGGTGATGTTCGCGGCAGCTGCCAGCTGCTGCTCGGCCTCGGTGTCGATCTTGCCGAAGGTGATGTCCGGGTACTTCTCGCTGGCTGCCTCAAACACGGGTGCGAAGTTGCGGCACGGGCCGCACCACGCGGCCCAGAAGTCCACGAACACGGTGCCGGGTTCGGTGATGGTGGATTCAAAATTTGCGGAGTTCAGTTCAACGGAAGCCATACGTGCTTCATCCCTTCGGGAGGTTCGATTGCCGCGGATCACGAGCGTATCCGCAAATAGGTCAACCACACGCTCAACGGTAATATTCCTAGAGAGTTCGTTCAAAAATCTTCCAAAGGAGTCACCCCATGTGCAAGAAGGTCACCTGCGACAGCTGCGCCAAGCCGACTTGGGCTGGATGCGGCGAGCACATCGAGGATGCGCTCGGCGACGTCGCCGTTGCTGATCGCTGTTCCTGCAACTAGTCAAGGTTTTCGAAATGAGGTCCGGTTTCCGCCGGGCCTCATGTGCTTAATCGCTAAACACCGTTAAAGGCAGGCGAACCCGGAAATCAGGTTGAGCGTACCGCCCTGGGCCTTGGTGATCTTTCCAATTGGTGCGACTGCCGATTCCCAAGCCACACCCTGAAACGAGTGCACTGCGACGACGCCGACATGGAACTCGGATCCGCTACCCAGCAGAGCCTTGAGCACGGTGCCCAAAATTCCGGCCAGCAGCCCCGTCTTGAACTCGTAGGAGTTTGATGTGGGCTCCACAATGAACGTCCATTCTGGGTCCGACAATTGTTGCTTGCCAACGATCTTGTAGCCAACGATGGAACCACCAATGGAACTGGCCGGCGACCATGAAGTCGTCGCCACGGGCCCACCAAGGGGTGTGTTCGAGGAGGTACATTTCGTATTTGCCGGAATCGGGACGACCAACGCTTTCATCGTTGCGGACGCGGTCTGAGAATCGCTCCAGCTGGCGTTGCTGTCGTGTGCATAAATCGGCACCAGGACACCCGTCAACAGCAGCACCCCAGCGCCGAATGAGGCTCCGCGAATCAGCCAAGAGGGGTTCATTTTTACACCCTGAAATCCTCTCAGCCGCGTGCTCCGGCCTTGGGAATTGATGGATTTCATTGATTCCGCTTCCTTCGCATTCTTGCCGCGCCGGCCAGAGCGAGGCCGAGACCGACGGAGCCCACGGCTGCGAACAGAGCCAAGATCGGGTTGGTCCCGGTGGGTGCCAGCGGGGCGACCGGCCCCGGTGAACTATTGACGTCATCGCCGGATCCCGAGGCGTGAACTTGCAAGTGGACCGGTCCTCCAGCGGCATCCGGGGCGCTGGCTTCCGGCAGCCAGAGATCGAACAGCAGCCAGCGTTCCTCCCCTGCGGACATGGTTGTCAGCTGTCGTTTGGCCCCGTCAACGGCAATCGGACCAGCGACTTGTAGCTTGTCGGTTGCCCCGGTGCAGGTCTCCTCGACCCATCGCTCGTCACAGGAACGAATGGCCGCATGCAGCCCCAGCCCCGCATTCCCGTTACCCAGCAATTCAATCCGTACGACGCCGGTGCCCGGTTCCTCAGCGGCAACACCGACCTGCCATTGCACGGGTTCCCCGGGCGCCAGATGGGCCATTGCAGCGCGGTCGCCGATGGAGGTCATCCTCAGATTTCCACTCGCAACGATCTCCTCCGTAGTGGTCTGGGCCGGAGCGGCCAAGGCGAATCCAAGGGCCAGGGGTGCGACAAGGAAGACCAGCGCGGAGTGCGAGTCGTTTTCGGGTTGTCCCGGCACGCGAACACGCTCGCCGTCACCGGTTTCGTCGCGGCCATCAGCTTCACGCGGCCAGAACGCCCACGTGACCAGCCCCGATGCTCCAAGTGTCAGGAGAGCCAGCACCCACGGACTGGACAACCACACCACTCCGTACGCCAGATTGGGCACGGAGCCCATGACAATCCGGACATTACCGACGGTGTACGGTCCCGGGTCCTCGGCCTCGTTGGCGTCCCCCTTCATGGTGATGACGCGCTCGGCCGGTGACGGCCCGCCCGCCACCGAGGTCACGCGGTGGGTGATGGGGAGGGCTGCCGGTCGGTCAACCGTCACGACATCCCCGACCCGGATCTCTGGTGCGGGGATCTCGCGGACCACGGCCAGGGATCCGGCAGGAATCGTCGGGGCCATGGAACCGGTCTTGAACATGATCAGGGAAACGTTGAAGACGAAAGCGAGTATGACCAGCAACACGCAGATGAATCCGCCGAAGGCCGCCAGGCTCAAAACGGCATCGCCAAGGAACCTTCCCGCGCCCCGCATGCGTCTATCCATGTCCGGCCTTGCTAATCGGCCGTCGCCGCAAAGACCCAACGTCCCGTGAGCGTGGTGCCCTGGGCGGCGTTGGGTGCGGTCGTGGGCAGAGTGACGGCGAAACAGTAATTGACAGCGGAAGCCCCGTTGGCCGCCAGCGCGCTCATTGCGGTGGATCCCGTGGTCAGCACCGTTCCGGTGTCGACGATCGGTGTGCCGTCGGCGAAGGTGGTGGCGTTGCAGGTGGTTCCCGCAATCGTACGAACGCCGTAGCGCAGGTATGAGCCGAGCCCGTTTGCGTTGCCCGCGTCCGCTGACACTTGCACGGAGCCGGCCACGCTCGATGCTGCTGTCTTCACCGAGTACAGCGCGTACACCGTCATGCCCGGCACCATGGCATCCGGGGTCACGGTGAACAGTAGCGAGGCACCGGGCGCGGTCGGATGGTCGCTGAAGTCGGTTCCGTTCGGGCTTCCGACGATCGAGAAGGTGCCGGCAGTAAAGGATCCGGAGACGTGTTCTTCATCGGTCCACGCAGCTAGCGTTGCCGTAGTACCGATGCCGAGCACGAGGCCGCCGGCGAGCACTGCCCGCAAGCGGGTGAAGCGCCGCCTGCGCTCCTGCGTCAGATCGCGTCGCATCCGTCAACTTAGGGAGTCGATGTACCGAGGAATACCCAGGAGCCGGTTGCCGTCGCGCCCTGGGCGATGGCCGGACCGGCAGTTACCTGCACACACAGGACCACGTCGGCTCCGGGTTGTTCGTCAACGGTGCTTTTTGCCAATGTGAACAAGCTTGCACCGGCGACGGAGTCCATCGTCGTGCCGGACGGGACGACGGCTTGGGCGCCCGCCGCCGTCGAAGTGCACTCCTCCGCCGGGTCAAGTTGGACGATCCCGTAGGTGAGATCGTTCGCGGCGGTGCCCGTGGCGCTGGCCGCGTTCACGGAAACCGCGGCGTCATTGGTGGTGGTCGGGTCCAAGCGCAACGTGAAGGGCGCGGCAACCGTTTCGCCGGGGCTGAGGTTGTCAAACCCTGCAGTGAAACCAAGCTGGGCGGCTGCGCCTGCAGCGGCATGGTCGCTGAAGACCGTGCCGTTGGTGCTGCCCTGCATGTTGAAATGCCCGGCACCGAAGGTTCCCTGTGCGAATTCGGAGTCGTTCCACGCGGCGAGCGTGACCGCCGCGCCGACACCGAGGACCAATCCTCCGGCCAGTATCGCCCGGCCCTTGCGGTTCTTTTCCTTTTGAGACATTCGCTCCCCCTGAGCTAGAAAGACCGTGGAGATGCTGGATATTTCAAGAGACCCAGACCGTGAAACACCGTTCCTCGGCGTCTCACTCCACCTACTCACGCTAACAGCGGCGAAATGCCAAAACAGTACGATAACGGGAGTTTGGCGAAACGATGGCCAATATCTAGGCAAGATTGGACGGTCGACACTAACCGTTGGTCGCGTGGAGGTTGACCCGCCCCCAGGTGGCCAGATCAATAGGCCGGTCAGCTACCCAGGCGACGGAGGCAGTAGCGCATCGGAAAGTGCCGGATCCGGCGCGGCAGGATGCGCATGGAGAACCGCGCGCCACGCAACACGCAATTCAAGCAACGTTGTTGGCGTGGGCCAAAGGAGAAGCCAAACATGGTGCGCACCGGCTCGGGCAGCAGCCCGATGGTCATCAGCCGGACCAGCGGCATCGCGGCACGGATCCACAGCGGCGCGTGTTTGGCGGCCAGGAGTTCATGGGCGACCGCACGGACCGGCGCATCGACCCTTAATTGACCAAGCGTCTCGGTCCAGTACTCCGCGAAGTCCGCCCGGGTGGCTGGCCAGAGGTGCGCAGGCATGCCCAGCTCGGTGCCCAGTTGCGCGTAGTCGCGGTACAGCTCCTCGGCCGTATCGTCATCCAACGGCGGGAACACCGCGCGCTGGATCGTCATGGCGGAGTCGTAGAGTGTGGCGGCAACCCACAATTGCAACTTCGGGTCGCGCGCGGAATAGGCGGGGTGCGATCCGTCCTTGGCGGAGGGTGCCTTGACCGGCGCGTGCGCGGCGTTGACGATCTCGCGGACTTTTGCCCGCTGCGCATCGGTGCCGTTGCTCAGGGCATAGATATACGTCAAGGTGCCATTGAGGCGGCCCAACGGATTGACGGCAAAATTCGAATGCCGGGCCACGCCGTGGCCCACCCCGGGCAGGGCGAGCTGCAACAGGATGGCGCGGCCACCGCCCAGCAGGTAGACGGCTTCCGGGGCGAAGCGCGAGAGCACGGATTTGGGTTTCGCCTCCGCATCCGGGGAATCGCTCGTGCCCGCTGCCATGACGCCGCTACTTCTTGCTCGGGCGCACCGGGTGCTGGGACAGGATGGAGACGCGATTGAAGGCATTCATGGCGATGGCTGCCCACTGGATGGCTGAGAACTGCGCGTCGTCGAGTACCAGCCGCGACGCGGCGAGCTCCGCAATACGGGTTTCGGAATCGGGCAGGGAAGTTGCTGCCTCGGCAACGGCCAAGGCGGCGGCTTCCAGGTCGTCGAACAACTCGGTCTCTCGCCAAGTGGAGAGCACCGCCAGTCGCTGGGCTGTCTCGCCTGCTTCCAGGGCCATCCTGCCGTGCATGTCCAGGCAGTACGAGCAGCCGTTGATCTGGGAAATGCGCACATTGAGCAGCTCGATGAGGCGTGTGCCCAGCCCGGCGGCATCCGCGGCTTCCTTGACCTTGAGCGAAAGGCCGTTCAGGGCCTTCCAGCTGGCGGTGTCGGACTTGTCCAGGAAAAACGGTGCTGCCAGTGACACTTCTCGACTCATCTCATCAATGGCGCATCGCGCCCCAACATGTTGCCTAAAGCCTACTCGGCGGCGGCAAGCTGGCCGCAGGCGCCGTCGATTTCCTTGCCGCGGGTGTCGCGCAGCGTGGTGGGCACGCCGGCGGATTCGAGGCGGTCGATGAACTCGGCGGTGACGTCCGGCTCCGAGGAGGTCCAGACCGATCCCGGGGTCGGGTTCAGCGGGATCGGGTTCACGTGCACCCAGCCGCGGCCGCGGGCGTTGAGTTTGCGGGCCAACAGGTCCGCGCGCCAGCCGTGGTCGTTCATGTCCTTGATCAGCGCGTACTCGATGGAGACGCGGCGGCCGGTCTTCACGTAGTAGTTGAACGCGGCATCCAGGGCCTCGTCGACCTTCCACTTCGAGTTCACCGGGATCATCTCATCGCGCAGTTCGTCGTCCGGCGCGTGCAGCGACAGCGCGAAGGTGACCGGAACGCCCTCCTCGGCAAGCTTGTTGATGGCCGGGACCAGGCCCACGGTGGAGACCGTAATGCCGCGGGCGCTCATGCCCAGGCCCTCGGGGGCATCGGCGACCATGCGGTGCACGGCGTTCATGACGCGCTTGTAGTTGGCCAGCGGCTCGCCCATGCCCATGAAGACGATGTTGCCCACGCGCTCTTCGGGGTGCTTCTGGCCGCCCAGGCCGCCCTCGGCAATGACGCGGTTGGCCTGGACGATCTGGTCCAGGATTTCGGCGGTGGACATGTTGCGGGTCAGACCGGCCTGGCCGGTGGCGCAGAACGGGCAGTTCATGCCGCAGCCGCACTGCGAGGAGATGCACAGGGTGATGCGGTTGCTGTAGCGCATGAGCACCGACTCGACCAGCGAGCCATCGAAGAGACGCCAGAGGAACTTGATGGTCCGGCCATCGTCGGTGGCCAGTCGCTTGACCTCGGTGAGCAGCTTCGGGAACATGACTTCGGCGATCTCGGCGCGGCGGTCCTTGGGCAGGTCGCTCATCAACTCGGGATCGGTGGTGTAGTGCTGGAAGTAGTGCACCGAGAGCTGCTTGGCGCGGAAGGCCGGAAGGCCGATCTCCTTGAGCTTGGCAGCGCGTTCGGCCAGCGTGAGGTCGGCAAGGTGCACCGGCGGCTGCGAGACGCGGGCCTTGGCGGTGAACTGGAGCTGCGGGCGGCCGTCCTCGCCCATGGCCTGCTTCCACCCCTCGGCGGTGGGGCGCACCTGTGCACGGCCCTCGGCCTTGGCACGGGATTCGGAGATGCGCATTTGCTGGGCACCCTGGGCCGCGGCCTGGGCAGCACGGCGGGCCACGGCTTCCTCTGCGGCGGGCGCAGTGGTGGCAGGCTCGGTCACTGGGGAAATTTTGGGGGAAGTCATTGCCTCTATTCTCCCATGCGTGTCCAGAGTGTGGGCGGTGAGATTGCGCACCACCCGGGGCCGCCGCGCGGGACCCGGGGCGAACAGGGGTCGACCAGGACGGCCGTGCGAAGTTTCCCGGTCGCAGAACCCGGGCGATACCGACCGTGGCCTGACCGGGTCGTATCATGGGGACGTCGAACTTATCAGCCTGCGCAAGGGAAAGGGAGTGGAATCCAGTGGACCGCGAGGAACTTCCCACGATTTTCAACCTTGCCTCGAGCGACCCGCGCAGCGAATTGATCGACAGGTCGCAACTCAGCGAGGAAACGCTGCAGCAGATCGATCGGATCATGGCCGAAATGGGCAGGTTGCGGGCCGTCGAACGCAAGATCTCCCGCGCCTCGCAGAGCTACATGAACCTGAACGAGACCGACATGCGCGCCATCAGGTTCCTGATCTCCGCCAAGAACACCGACACCGCGGTGACCCCCGGCATGCTTGCCAAGCACCTGGGCATCACCACCGCCTCGGTGACCAAGATGGTTGACCGGCTGGAGAAGGCCGGACACGTGGTGCGCGCGGCGCACCCGACCGACCGCCGGTCCCTGTGCATCACTGTGACACCCGAGACGCATCTTGCCGCCCGCCAGCAGGTCGGTCGGCACCATGCCGCGCGCTTTGGCGCGGCCGCACGGCTGAGCCCCGCCGAACGCGAGGTGGTCATCCGGTTCCTCGCCGAAACGGCCATGGACCTCGAGGACAGCATCGGCACGGTCGGCGAGCGCAAGCCCTCCGAAGACTAGGCCTCGTCCTTGGCCTCGAGCCCCTCGGCGGCAGTGGTGATGCGACGGGCCATGGAGGAGAAGATCACCCCGTGGAAGGGCAGGATCGCCAGCCAGTAGAGCCGGCCCGCCAAGCCCTCGGGGAAGAACACCGCACGCTGCCGGTAGTGGCTTCCGGTTTCGGTCGGTTCCACCGAGAGCTCCAGCCAGGCCCGTCCGGGGACCCGCATTTCCGCACGCAGGCGCAGCAGGCGATCGGGCACCAGCTCCTCCACGCGCCACCAGTCCACCGCGTCCCCCAACGCGAGGGAGGTGCGGTTGCGCCGCCCGCGGCGCAGGCCCACTCCCCCGGCGAGCTTGTCCAGGATCCCGCGCAGCGCCCAGGCGCCGGGCAGCGAATAGTAGCCGGTTTCCCCGCCCAGCGAAGCTATGACCCGGAACAACGCAGCGGGACTCGCGCTGGTATCCCGCTCCCGAACATCGGTGAAGACGGTGTGCCCGGCCCATTGCGGATCCGAGGGCAGCGGCTCGGCGGGAGCCTCCAGGGCGTGGGCGGTCGTCCACGTGGTTTCCACGGTGTCCTCGCGCATCTTGGCCAGAGCCAGCTCGACGGAGCGCCGGTATCCGGTCAGCCCCTCTGCGGGGCGGCCGATGACCGCATCGATGTCGCGGTTTCGCATCACGCAGTCGTGCTGAAGTGACTCGACCAGCGGAATGGCCAGCGCGCGCGGGATCGGGGTGACAAGGTTGACCCACTGGGCCGCCAGCCACGGGGTCAGCACCGGCAGCGCCAGGATGACCGGGCGGCGGATGCCGGCAGCATCGGCATAGAGGCGCATCATGTCACCGTAGCTGTGCGCCTCCGGACCGCCGATGTCGTAGGTGCCGGACACATCCGGCGGCAGGTTCGCGCATGCACCCAGGTAGTGCAGGGCATCGCGCACGGCGATGGGCTGGACCCGGTTCAGCACCCAGCGCGGGGCGGGCATCACCGGAAGCACGTCGGTGAGGTGGCGGACCATCTCGAAGCTTGCGGAACCGGAGCCGATGATCAGCCCGGCCTGCAGCGTGATGGTGGGAATGCCGCTGGATTCCAGGATCCGCCCGACCTTGACCCGTGAGGCCAGGTGGCGACTTAGCTCGCCCTCGGGATGCAGTCCCGAAAGATAGACCAGACGCCCGATTCCTGCGGCCCTGGCCGCTTCCACGATGGTGTTGGCACAGCGTTCCTCGACGGGGGCAAAATTGCTGCTGCCGCCCATCGAGTGGACCAGGTAGTAGAGGACCTCGGCTCCCTCGCACAATTGGGCTGCGGCCTGCGGATCGGTGAGGTCCCCCTCCACGATCTGTACCCGCGACCCCCATGGAACATCGCGCAGGGCGTTGCTGCGGCGGGTGAGCACACGCACGCTGTGGCCCTGTTCCAGCAGCAACGGAACCAGTCTCCCGCCGATGTAGCCGGTGGCCCCGGTGACGGCAATGACGCTCATGCCGCGACCTCGGATGCGGAAGTCGCGGCCGGAGATACTCGGCGCCTTGCCGCCGCGACGAGGGTGAAGAGCAGCAGGGCTGTAGCCGCAGAGTACGCGGTGACGGAGACGGGCATGGATTCCAAGCCGCCGTCGCTGCGCCCCACGCCGATCCAGGCGATGCCCCACACCATGGCGAGGGCCGCTGCGATCCTGCCACCGGAATACACCACGGTCATGGCGCCGATCAGGGCCGCCACCACCGCCAGAACGCAGGCCAGGGGCGTGGCCCATTCAGCTCCGTCACCCACGCCCCGGGCCGCCAGCCACGCGGCGATGTTGGCCACCGTCGCCACGCTGACCCAGCCCAGGTACGGGCCGAAGGTCAGTGCCATGATCCATCTTTCGGCCGGGTGCTCGATTTGCGGCCGCATCAGCATGAAGATCCTGGCCAGGACCGCGAGCAGGAGCAGCATCACCACGACGCTGGCACCCAACCAGCCAACTTGCACCACGCCGATCCACAGGGCGTTGAGGACCGCGGAGCCTGCCGCCAACGGACGGATCCGCCGCTGGGTGTCGCTCCGCGCGGCGCGGGAGGTCAGTTGCCAGATCGCGTAGACAACCAGGCCCAGGTACACGAGGCTCCAGATGGAAAAGGCGCCGGTGCCGGGAGCCAGCAAGGTCGAATCTGCGCCCAGCCTGCCGTCCGCAGCCTCGGCAATTGGGGTGCCGCCCATCGCTCCGCTGCCGATGAAGGCGCCGGCGATGGCCGCGAAGACCGCGGCGGCGCAGATTGTCCGGATGGTCCAGGAGGCCTTTGGTGGGGAATGCATCGGGAGATCTCCTTGGCTCGGGGAAAATTTTTGCTGAATCCGTCAGTCCTACTCGACAAACACTAACTTGTTAACCCATGATGTATCTAGCTAAGCTAGTAATCAACCCTTCGAGGTATAGATGATCAAGGTTTCCACGGGCGAGACGTCCGGTCCGCACGCAGCATCGACGCTGCTGCACCAGGTCCTCATGCTCAATGATGTCCTGGAACACGCGGTGTGTCGCCATCTTGGAATCAACGAGACCGACTTCCAGGCCCTGCAACACCTGATGCTTGACCGCCCCATGACTCCGGGGGAACTCGCCGGAAAACTAAATATTTCCAGCGCCGCCACCACCGCGCTCATCGACCGGTTGAGCGAACGCAGCTACGTGTCGCGGGCGGCCCATCCCACCGACCGACGCAGCATCCGCGTCCATCCAAGCCCCCGGGCAGTGAATCTGACCCTGAGCGCACTGCGCCCGCTGTTCAATGACGCGGAACTCGGCATCCAGGAACTGAACCCCGATGAACAACGCGCCGTGGTGCGGTACCTGGAGGGCATCCTCACGGCCATGCACACCCAGATCGACACCTTCGCACCTCCCGCCACCACCCAGAAACGGAACGAACGATCATGAGCGTGCCAACCCAAAGTTCCGCGCAGACTTGCCGGTCCACCGCACCCGGGAAGACGGGAGTGCTCGAGTCGCGGGTCCGCCAGCTGTTGTCCTCTGTCATCGAGGAACATCGGCGCGCGGCCGGGGAATACTCCAAGGCCACTCAAACGCTTTGGTCCCGCATTGGACAGGCGCTGGAAGGTGGCAAGCTCACCCGCCCGCGCCTGGTCATGCTGGGCCACGAGGCATTCGCTCCAGGCTCGGTGGACAACGCGGAATTCGGCGAGGATTCCGAACGCGTCGTCCTGCTGGGCTGCGCCTTCGAACTGCTCCATGGGTCGCTGCTGATGCACGACGACGTGATCGACCGCGACTTCACCCGGCGCGGGCGTCCCACCCTCTCGGCGCTGTACCGCGACGATGCGCTGGCGCGCGGCAAGTCGGCGGAGAACGCCGAGCATGCGGGCCACGCGGCAGCCATCATCGCCGGCGACCTGTTGCTGGCCGCGGCTATCAAGCTCGCCCTGCGGGCCGCCGATTCACTGCCCCAGGCAGCCATCATCGAGAGCTCCTTCCACCAGGCAATCCACCACGCGGGTGCCGGGGAGCTGGAAGACCTGCTCTTTTCCCTGGATCCAGCGCCCGCCCAGGTGCAGGAGGTGCTGCGCATGGAAAAACTGAAGACCGCCGCCTATTCCTTCCAGGTGCCGCTGCACACCGGTGCCCTGTTGGCAGGCGCAGATGCCGCCGGGGCCGCCGCCCTGGCCAACATCGGCAGCCAGCTGGGTGTTGCCTACCAGCTCATCGATGACGTGCTGGGGACCTTCGGGGATCCGGCACGAACCGGAAAATCCATCGAGTCCGATCTGCGCGAGGGCAAAAGCACCATCCTCACCGCCATGGCGGCCTCCACCCCCGGGTTCACCGAGGACCTGCAGCGCTTCCGCGACCGGGGAACGGACGTGCAGGCCATGCGCTCCGCGCTCGAATCGACCGGCGCCGAGCGCTTTGCCCGGCAATTGGCGCAGGACCTGTGCGCCGGCGCCACCTCCTCCGCACGCGCATTGGGGCTGCCTGCCCATGTATCCACCGAGCTCGAGGGCTTCGCCGGCCTGATCCTGAACCGGGGGGCCTAGGCCGTGAAACACGACAGCGCAGTCAAAACCGGGGCACCGGCCGGCGGCCATGCAAGCGGCCAGCCCACGGCCCTGCAACGCTACTCGGCCACGGCCAGCAGCAGCGCCAGGGTAGTCATCGCCCGGTACTCCACCTCGTTCTCGCTGGCCTGCCGCATGCTGGGGCGCCCCGCGCGCGAACACATCTCCAATATCTATGCCCTGGTGCGCCTGGCCGACGAGGTCGTCGACGGGGTGGCCCGCGAGGCCGGGCTGGACGCACCTGCCGTCGCGACCGCTCTGCAACGGCTGGAGGAGGAAACCGAGGCGGCGCTGGCCAGCGGCTACAGCACCAACATGATCGTGCATGCCTTCGCATGCACCGCCCGCTCCCAAGGCATCGACACCGCGCTGACCCGCCCGTTCTTCGCCTCAATGCGCAGCGACCTGGAGGTGTCCACCCACGACGCTACGACTCTGGAAGGCTACATCTACGGATCGGCGGAGGTCGTGGGATTGATGTGCCTGCGCGTCTTCCGTTCCATGCCCCACGCCCCCACCGGACACGAGGCGGAAACCGAGGCCGCCGCCCGGCGCCTGGGAGCTGCCTTCCAGAAGGTCAACTTCCTGCGGGACCTGGCGGAGGACACCTCCTCACTGGGCCGCAGCTACTTCCCGGGCCTGGACCCGGCGGCATTCACCGACGCGCACAAGAACGCATTGGTCCACGAGATCCGGGCGGACCTGGACGCCGCGGCCCGCGGCATCCCCCACCTGGCGCCGCGCGCCGCACAGGCAGTGGCCATGGCCCACGGGCTGTTCAGCGAACTGAACCGCCGACTCGAAAACACCGACGCCGCCGAGCTCATGACCCGACGAATCTCCGTTCCCGCCCGCCGCAAGGCATACATCGCGCTGCGCACCACCATGGGCCGGCGCCCCAAGTCAGCCACGGTCAACGCGGCATGAAAGCGACACCCATGAAGAAACCTGCCCACACTGCCGCACAAGAGGTGGTCGTCATCGGCGGCGGTTTCTCCGGATTGGCCACCGCGGGCCTGCTGGCCGCCTCCGGCCATCGGGTCACGCTGCTGGAAAAGCAGGAGGTGCTCGGCGGCCGCGCCGGACGCCTGCAGCGCGAGGGCTTCAGCTTTGACACCGGCCCCTCCTGGTACCTGATGCCCGAAGTCATCGAGCACTGGTTTGAGCTCATGGGCACCTCCACGGAAACCGAGCTGGATCTCGTGGAGCTCGGGATCGGCTACCGGACCTGGTTCCAGGGCGACTACACCCCGTTGGACATGCCATCCGGCGCCGGGGCCCGCGACGCCTTCGAGTCCCTCCAGCCCGGTGCCGGTGCCGCACTGGATAAATACCTGGAACAGTCCGCCGCGAGCTACGACTTGGCGCTGAAGCATTTCCTCTATGCGGATTTCTCCTCTCCTGCCAGCTTCCTGGACCCGCGGGTGGTGGCGCTGCTGCCACGGCTTGCCCCGCTGCTGACTGGCTCCCTGGACTCATTCGTGGCCAGCCGCTTCAGCGATCCGCGTCTGCGCCAGATCCTGGGTTACCCCGCGGTGTTCCTGGGCTCGAGCCCCAAGCGCACCCCGGCGCTCTACCACCTGATGAGCCACCTGGACCTGACCCAAGGCGTGAAATACCCGATGGGCGGCTTTGCACACCTGGTCGACGTGATGGCAGGACTCTGCCGGGCCGCCGGCGTCACGATCATCACCGGTGCCCGGGTCACGGGCATCGATGCTGACACCGCCGCGGGCACTCCCCGGGTCGAGGCAGTGCGCTGGGTCGATGCGGGCGACCCCGGCCACGGGACAGGTCCGGAGCAACGCCTGGAAGCCGACGTGGTGGTGGGTGCAGCAGACCTGCACCACCTGGAGACCGAATTGCTCCCGGCGAAGCTTCGCTCCTCCTCCGAAGCCAGTTGGAAGCGGCGCGATCCCGGGCCCAGTGCCGTACTGCTCTGCCTGGGCATCCGGGGCAAGCTCCCCAAGCTCAGCCACCACAATCTGTTGTTCACCACCGACTGGGACGACAATTTCGGGCGCATCCACCGCGGCGAGGACCTTGCGGAGGAAACCAGCCTGTATGTCTGCATGCCCAGCGCCACGGACCACTCCGTGGCACCGGACCGACATGAAAACCTGTTCATCCTTGTTCCTTCCCCTGCCCTGCCCGCGTGGGGCAAGGGCGGCCCGGACGGCACCGGATCACCGCAGGTGGAGGCGGTTGCGGATGCCGCGCTGGACCAGTTGGCCGCTTGGGCGGGCATTGCGGACCTGCGCGAGAGGGTCGTGGTGCGCCAAAGCTTTGGCCCCGGCGACTTTGTGGACAACGTCAATGCCTGGCAGGGCGGCGCCCTGGGGCTGGCGCACACGCTGGGCCAGTCGGCCTTCTTCCGCCCCTCGAACCACAGCTCGAAGGTCCGCGGCCTGCACTATGCCGGCAGCTCGGTGCGTCCGGGCATCGGAGTCCCGATGTGCTTGATCAGTGCGGAGATCATCGCCAAGGCAGTCAACGGGATCAAGGACAAGGGCCCCATGGTCCCTGGCCAGCTGTCGCCGGTGGCACGGCCCAAGACCGAACCCACCCCGGCGGCGAGACCATGACCTACCTGCTCATCCTGCTGGCACTCATTGCCTGCATGACGGTGCTGGATGCCAGGTACCGTCTATTCGTCTTTGCCCAACCGCTGCCCGCGCTGCTCGCGCTGGCCGGTGGAACCGCGATGTTCCTGCTCTGGGACGTCATCGCCATCGACCTAGGGATCTTCCTGCATCGTGATTCGACGCTCATGACCGGGGTGATGCTGGGCGACCAGTTGCCGCTGGAGGAAGCCTTCTTCCTGCTTTTCCTCTGCTACAACACGATGGTCCTGCTCACCGGCGCCATGGCCTGGCGGACACGGCGGAAGGCCGCCGGCGCCGACCGCCATGCCACCGCCACGCCAATACCGGATTCGAAGGAGACAGCATGAACTTCGCCGTGCTGTCCCTGTGCTTCATGCTCGGTTCGTTGTTGCTCTTCCTCCTCGCGGTGCGCCTGCGCCGGATCAGCTTGCGCACGGTCCTTCCGCCGATGGGGCTCGCCCTGCTCGTGCTCTGCGTGCTGACCGCGGTATTCGACAACGTGATGATCGGCTCCGGGCTTTTTGGCTACGGAAGCCAGACGTTGCTGGGCCTGCGCATCGGGCTGGCCCCGGTGGAGGACTTCAGCTACCCGGTCTGCGCGGTGCTCTTCGTTCCTGCCCTGTGGTGGATCGCAGGGGGCAAGGCACCGACGGGAACCGGAGCTTCGGTGACGGGAAGCGGTTTTGCCCAGGCCCCACCGTGCCCGTCGCCAGTGATCCGGACCGGGAAGGAAACACCATGATGCTGCGCGAACTGCTCATGACTTCCCGCCCGGTTTCCTGGGTCAACACCGCCTACCCCTTTGCCGCAGCATACCTGTTGGCAGCCGGGAGGATCGACTGGATCTGGGTGGTCGGAACATTCTTCTTCCTCGTCCCCTACAACCTGGCCATGTACGGGATCAACGATGTCTTCGACTACGAATCGGACCTGCTGAACCCCCGCAAGGGCGGGGCCGAGGGCGCGGTGGTGGACCGCAGCCGGCACCGCGGGATCCTGGTGGCCTGCGCGGTTGCCTGCCTGCCATTCTTGGTGGTGCTGGGAATCGTTGGTTCCTGGCAGGCGAACCTGGTGCTGTTGGGATCGATGGCGGCGCTCTACGCCTATAGCGCTCCGCACCTGCGCTTCAAGGAGCGTCCCTTCCTGGACTCGCTGACCTCCAGCACCCACTTCGTCTCCCCCGCTCTCTACGGACTGGCCTTGGCGGGGGCCGGTTTCGACGCGGCGCTGGTGGCGATCCTGGTGGCGTTCTTTCTCTGGGGCGCGGCCTCACACGCGTTCGGCGCGGTGCAGGACATCGTCCCCGACCGCGCAGCATCGCTGGGTTCCATCGGCACGGTGCTGGGGGCGAAATGGACCGTCAGGTTCGCCGCCGCAGCCTACCTCGCCGCCGGCGCATTGCTCCTGTTCACCGACTGGCCGGGCCCCTTGGCGGGCCTGCTGGCCCTGCCGTACCTGGCCAATGTGCTGCCCCATGCCGGGCTGGACGACGAGGATTCCGCCCGCGCCCATGCCGGATGGGTGCGCTTCCTCTGGCTGAACTATGCCACGGGGTTCCTCATCACCATGCTGCTGATTTGGTACGCCCTGTCCCGCTAGTCCCAAAAACCACCGTTCGCACGAAAGAGCACGAACATGAACCAGGCATCATCCACCATCGTGTGGTTCCGCGACGACCTGCGCGTGGCCGACAATCCGGCGCTCTGTGCCGCCATGGCTTCGGGGCCGACAACCGCCCTGTTCATCCTTGACGAGCAGTCCCCCGGCGTGCGTCCGTTGGGCGGCGCTGCCAAGTGGTGGCTGCATCACGCATTGAACGAGCTGCGTGAATCATTGGCAGGACTCGGCGTGCCGTTGCTTTTGCGCCGCGGTGCCGCGGCCGAGGTCCTTCCGGGACTCCTCGCCGCCGAAGGCTTCTCCACCATGCATTGGAACCGTCGCTACGGCGGAGCCGAACGCGCCGTCGACGCAACGGCCAAGAAGTTGGCGACCGACGCCGGGCTTGAGGCCCACAGCCATGCCGGAACGCTCTTGCACGAACCTTGGACCGTGCTGACCCAGGATTCAAGGAACTTCAAGGTCTTCACGCCCTTCTTCAACGCGCTGCAGCGGCTGCCGATGCGCCCGGTGCTGGACAGGCCGGATCCGCAGGAACCCGTGACCACCGAATTGACCTCGGAAAAATTGGATGACTGGGGACTGTTGCCCTCGGCTCCCGACTGGTCGCACGGACTGGCCGCCGCCTGGGTGCCGGGCGAGGCCGCAGCCCGGGACCGCCTGGGCGTGGTGTTGGAGGAAATCGCCGGCGACTACGCCACGTCCCGCGACAGGCCCGACACCGACGGCACCTCGCGCTTGTCGGCGGCCCTGCGGTGGGGACATCTGGGTCCCGTCGAGGTCTGGGAGACCCTCAGCGGCGTGCTGCGCGTCCATCCCGAACGAGCCGAGGGCACGCGGGCCTTGATGCGTCAACTGGGGTGGCGCGACTTTTGCTGGAACCTGCTCTACCACTACCCGGATTTGGCCACCCGGAACCTGCGCAGCGAGTTCGACGAGTATGACTGGGCCCGGCCCGGCTCCGGCGTAAACAGTGGGCCGGAGGGCTCAACGGCGGCCCGCCACTTCAAGGCCTGGCGCGGCGGTTCGACGGGCTACGGGCTGGTGGACGCCGGCATGAAGCAGCTTTGGGAAACGGGATGGATGCACAACAGGGTCCGCATGGTCACCGCCAGCTTCCTGGTCAAGAACCTGGGTATCCACTGGCGGGTGGGCGAGGAATGGTTTTGGGACACCCTCGTGGACGCGGACGCGGCATCAAACCCGGCCAACTGGCAATGGGTCGCCGGGTGCGGGGCCGACGCGTCCCCGTTCTTCAGGGTCTTCAACCCGTTGCTGCAGGCCAAGAAGTTTGATCCGCGCGGTTCCTACGTTGACCGCTTTGTCCCGTTTTCCAGGGTCGATCAGATGGTGGACCTGATGGCCTCCCGTGCCCGGGCCCTGGACTCGCTTGCGCGGATGAAGGAGGCACCCCCGGCGGAATCCGGCACGTGATTGCGCCGCCACAAGGCCCGTATCAGTGCTTTGCCGGGCCTTGGGGCGTAGCGTGGGTTTCATGGACGCGACGCTACTGCACACAGACGTTTTGGTAATCGGTGCCGGGCCCACGGGTTTGATGGCCGGGGCTTGGCTGCAGAATTTCGGGATCGACGCACGGGTCATTGACCTGAAGTCGGGTCCGACCCGCGAATCGCGCGCCCTGGCGCTGCAGGCACGCAGCATGGAGATCTACCGCCAACTGGGCCTGGCCGACGAGGTCAAGCGACGCTCGGTGCCGACCGGGGAAATGCGCCCGGGCATCGGGCCCCGCAGCTTCAAGAGCATCAAGCTCAACCGGCTCGGCTACGCCCAAACGCACTACGCGGGACTGACCATGCTGGAACAGAGCGCCAACGAGGAGCTGCTCTCCGAATATCTGAAGTCCGCCGGCAACGAAGTGCTCTGGGAACACGGCTACGAGTCCTTCGCCGAAACCGGGGACCGGATGCTCGTCAAGTGCACCGGGCCGCAGGGGCCGGTGCATATTTCTGCGCGCTTCATGATCGCAGCGGACGGGGCTTCCTCCCCCATCCGGGAATCCCTGGGCATTGCCTTTGAGGGGAAAACCGACGACGAGGTCTTCTACGTGCTCGACGCCCAGGGGGTCACCGGCATGGGCTCGGGAATCAACCTGCGCTTTTCCGATGAGAACTTCATGCTCGGCTTCCCGATGGGCAGGGATGATGCGGGCGGCGAGCGCCGCCGCCTGCTGGGCATCCTGCACGAACCCAAGGACTCCACCGGAGACAAACCCGATATCGACGAGGACCGCGCCCGGGCCAGCCTGCGCACCGAGTTCGGTGTCAGGTACGGATCGGCCTCGTGGTTCACCACCTACCGCGTGCATCACCGCGTTGCCGAGCACTTCGCCCGGGGCAGGGTTTTCCTGGCCGGGGATGCCGCCCACATCCACTCGCCGGTCGGAGCCCAGGGCATGAACACCGGGCTGCAGGACGCACACAACCTGGTGTGCAAGATGGCTGACGTCTTTTCCGGCCGCATGCCGGAGACCTACCTGGAGCGCTACGAAGTCGAACGCCGCCCCGTGGCCCTGCGCCTGGTGGCCACCACCGACAGGCTCTTCAGCGCCGCCACCTCGGATTCCCTGCTGGCCCGCACGATCCGCACCCGGGTGCTGCCTCTGGTGTGGCCGGCCGCCGTGCGACTGATGGGCAGAATACCTGCCGGGCGGCGCTTCTTCGGGTACCTTTCGCAGATCCGCATCCACTACTGGATGGATGACAGCGCCAAGGACCGTGCCACCCTGGCCACCGGCTTTGCCCGGACCAGGCGCCGCGGAAAGGTGCTGGGCCGCCGCCTGCCATGGGTGCCCAACCGCACCGGCGAGCACGCCGACAACTTCGAGGTGCTCAACGACGCCCGCTGGCAGGTGCACGTCTATGGCCCGGCCGGCCGGGAGCGCGGGGAGCAGCTGGCCGCCGAATACCAGGTGCCGCTGCATGAATTTGCCGCCGCTCCCAAGCGCCGCCTGCCCAATGGATCGGTGGTGTTGGTGCGGCCTGACATGTTCGTGGCCCACTTCGAACACGTGGGCAGCTAGGCTCAGCCGTTGACGGCCAGGACGTCGGCAAGTTCCTTCTTCTTGACGGCGAGGGCCGCGTCGGTGGTGCGGATGAACACGCTGAGCCAGCCAAAGACGATGCCCACGACCGCCAGCTCGAAGGCCGTGAGGTTGTAGTAGGCCAGCGGCTGCCAGAGCAGGGCAGCGCCCACCAGCCCCAGGAAGCAGGCAAAGGAGAGCAGGTGGAACACCCAGGGGAATCCCGGCAGCCAAAGGGCCGCGCCCAGCAGCAGCACCACGATGAATCCCGCAGCGATGCGCACGATGGCCGAGTGCACCGGCGCCGAGACGTTGAACGGGATCAGCCCGATCCCGATGACGCAGGCCCCCAAGCCCAGCAGGCAGGTGCGCACCACCGCGGGGCGCGGCCGGATGAAACGCGGCAGCGGCCTTCCGTGTGCGGTGGCCAGCCTGTCGTGGATGCGCGCCATCCGGATGACGTCGCGCACGATGAACGCGGTCAGGGTGCTGAGCACCAGGCCGGAGACGACCAGGGTCACATTGAACGTCCAGAAGGACATGAGCCCGGAGGACCTGGTGCCAAGGGCGGAGAACATCGAACGCCACCAGAACGGGTTCTCAGCGGCCAGCATGCTGATGAACACGCCGGTGGTCATGAAGGCGGCCAGCAGCGTTGACAGGCCTTGCGCCGTCACCCGCGCCGAGGACAGCAGGGCAACATAGCCGGCGATTCCGGCGGTGATGCCCAACATGAGGCTTCCCGCGTACCTGTCCACGGTCAGGCCCAGGAAGGCGTCCTGGAAGATCCGGAAGGTGACAAGTGCCGCCATCGCGGAGATTGCCGCGTGGATGATCACCAGTGCGCCGGCGTTGATGACCTGCCGGTAGAGCGGAAAGTCCAGCAGCCAGGTCTGGGTCTTGGTCAGCACCCTCAGGTAGCCGAGGACGCTTCCGGCCGACGCTGTCAGTGCCGCAAGGATCGCGGAGTAGACGCCCACGGAATGGTAGCCCGCCAAATCCGGACGGTGGCTTGCAAAGCCGATGAGCCCGACCAGCACGCCCAGGACCGTACAGCCGAACCCGAGCCACAGTGCCCAGCTTTCGCTGCGGAACTGGATCTCCGCCGATTCGCCCCGGTGCCCGGGTTCAAGTTCGTTATCCACACCGTTGATTCTTTCATTTTCGCCAACGCACTAGTAGGCCCCGGGTCCCGACCGACCGCATGTCTGGGCAAGAATGAATTGTTCGCATTATTGACACATGCTCACAAACTGCGCATGATGAGTTTATGAACAAGAAGAAGCGTACCCCGATCGACGAAGCCCGCCAGATGCTTGAGGATGTTCCATCCGATCCACTGGGCGCGGTCGAGCGACTGGGAGAGGTCCGCGAATTGATTGACACCGCATTAAACGAGGAGATGGCCAAGGCCGCCCTCGAGGGCGCGTCGATCCGTTCGGTGGCCGTCCGCGCCGGGCTTTCGCCCAATGCGGTCCCACCCCGGCTGGCCCGCACCTCGCAGCTGTCCAGCTACACGGACATCGGCGGCAAGGTGTCCAGCTCCTCCATCGAGCGAGCCCGCTACGACTCCGAAACCGGCCGCCCCGCGCCCACCGAACCCATGACCTTCAAACCAAGGCGCTCCAACTAGAAAAAGCACCGCTTCCCGAAAGGCACTCGCCATGTCCGCCAATGATTCAGCACTGCTCGTCTTCCTGCTCGACCGCTCCGGCTCCATGTACGACATCAAGACCGACATCGAGGGCGGCCTGAACGCCTATGTCGCCAATCAGTTGGCCGAGCCTGGCATTGCGACAGCCTCACTTCACCAATTCGACAACAAATACGAGGATGTCTACCTCGACCTGCCGCTCTCGGAAGTTCCCCGCTTCGTGCTGGAACCGCGCGGTTCCACCGCACTGCTGGACTCCATCGCCAGGACCATTTTTGAGACCCGACAGCGCATTGCTGCGATGCCAGTGGAGAAGCGCCCGGGAGTAGTCCACCTGAACATCGCTTCCGACGGGCTGGAGAACGCCTCGACGAAGTACACCCGTCGGGCCATCCATGATCTTGTCCAGACCCAGGAAAAGGTCGACAACTGGGTCATTTCCTACATGGGGTGCGACCAGGACGCCGTCGAGGTCGGGACCAGCCTGGGCATCTCGGCCGACCGATCCCTGACCTTCACCCGGGAGACGGCAGCCGAGGCCATGGACGCCTACAGCCTGATGACCACCTCGGTCCGCGGCGCCAGCCGCCGCGGCGCGGATTGGGACGAAGTTCTTGCCGAGTCCGTGTTCACTGAGCGCCAGCGCAAGGACACGGCCAAGTAACATGCGTGCCAACCTGGACTGGGTCACGGCCGACCTGGCCGTGGGTGGGGACCTGGACGATGACATCGGGATCTGGGTTCCCCAGCTCCGGGAAATCATCGACGCGGGCATCACCCACGTGGTTGACCTGCGTATCGAGGCCAATGATGCGAATATCTGGCAGCTCGCCAAGATCAAGTACGCCTGGCTGGGCACCAATGACGCCGACGGCCACGTCGTGGCCCCGGAGGTCTTCGATGCCGGCGTCCGCTTCGCCCGGCTCGCGGTGCGTGACGGCGGGAAGGTCCTGGCCCACTGCCACATGGGCATCAACCGCGGCCCATCCATGGGATTCGCGATCTTGCTGGATCGGGGGCACTCCCCCATCGAGGCGTTTGACATGATCCGCGCCGCCAGACCACAGGCCTTCATCGCCTACGCGCAGGACGCACTCGCGGCCCATGCTGCCCGGCAGCTTCGCGAGGGCGGCCGCCCGGTCAACCCTCAGAAGCAGGCTCGGGCACTGCAGAAGCACATCGACATGGTGCTTACGCCCAGCACCGTCGGGCGCATCCGCCACGTGATGCGCCAGAACCACCGCCGCGACCTCGGCTTCCCCGCCTAGCGCGGCGCTCGCCGGTTACCGAGGGTTGGACCCCGCGAGCCCCAGTCGCTTGGCCAGGTAGGGAGCGGTCCTGGACGTCGGATGCGCGGCCAATTGGGCAGGGGTCCCGGTGGCAACGATCTTTCCTCCGGCGTCCCCTCCCTCCGGGCCCAGGTCGATGACCCAGTCGGCGGCTGCCACCACATCCATGTGGTGTTCCACCACGATCACGGTGTTGGATTCATCGACCAGCCGGTGCAGCTGGCCCAGCAGCAATTGCACGTCCGCCGGGTGCAGGCCGGTGGTGGGCTCGTCCAACAGGTAGAGCGTGTGGCCCCGCCGGGCACGCTGCAGCTCGGTGGCAAGCTTGATGCGCTGGGCCTCGCCGCCGGAAAGCTCGGGCGCCGGTTGACCCAGGGATAGGTAGCCCAATCCCACGTCACGCAACGTCTCCAAGGACCGTGCCGCGGCCGGAATGCCAGCCAGGAATTCGGCGGCCTCGTCCACGCTCAGGGCCAGGATCTCGGCGATGTTCCTGCCCTCGTAGGTAACCTCGAGTGTCTCGGGGTTGTAGCGCGATCCGCGGCATTCGGGGCAGGGGCCGTAGCTGCCGGGCAGGAAGAGCAGTTCAACTTCCAGGTATCCCTCGCCCAGGCACGTCTCGCAGCGCCCGCCGGCCACATTGAAGGAAAACCGCCCTGCCCCGTAGCCGCGCTGCCTGGCCAAAGATGTGTCGGCAAAGGCCTTGCGCACCGCGTCGAAGAGGCCGGTGTAGGTGGCAAGGTTGGAGCGCGGAGTGCGGCCAATGGGTTTTTGGTCCATGGCCACGATCCGATCGATCCGCCCTGCTCCGCGTACCTCGCGCACCGTGGCCCGGTCGGTTGCCGTGTCCGGCTCGCCCTCGCCCGACTCGAAGGAATCGTGCGTTCCGTTGGATCCCTTGGATCCGTCGCCGCGCATTCTGTCCAAAACACCGTATGCCAATGCCTGGCTGACCAGCGAGGACTTGCCGGATCCGGAAACACCGGTGACGGCGCTGAGCACGCCCAGCGGGAAGCTCGCGTCAAGATCCGCCAGGTTGTGCAGGCTGATCCCGTCCAGTTCCAGCCAGTGCTCGGCTTCCCGCGGCGTCCGGGGTGCAGCGGCATCGGCGGGCTCCAGGAAACGCCGGGTCACCGATTCGGGAATCTTAGCCAGCCCCGCCACCGGTCCGCTGTAGAGAACCTTGCCGCCTCCCGCGCCCGCCCCGGGACCCACGTCGATGATCCAGTCCGCACGGCCGACCACGTCCATGTTGTGTTCCACCACAAAGACCGAGTTCCCGCCGGCTTTCAGGGCCTCGAGCACCTCCAGCAGCGGTCGGGCGTCGGCGGGGTGCAGCCCGGCGGATGGTTCGTCGAGCACGTAGATCACCCCGAAGAGGCCCGAGCGCAGCTGCGTGGCGATGCGCAGGCGCTGCATTTCCCCCGGCGAGAGTGTGGGGGTGCCGCGGTCCAGGCTCAGGTAGCCCAGCCCCAACCCGGTGAGCACCTCGATGCGCTCCAGCAGGTCGGCGGCGATCGAGGCGGCCACCTCGTGTGCTGGTTCCCCT
The DNA here is from genome assembly GCF_045798545.1 of Paeniglutamicibacter sp. ORCA_105. Lineage (NCBI taxonomy): Bacteria > Bacillati > Actinomycetota > Actinomycetes > Micrococcales > Micrococcaceae > Paeniglutamicibacter > Paeniglutamicibacter sp. ORCA_105. The sequence continues at coordinate 29,563 of NZ_JBIXLM010000049.1, forward strand.
CCGGGAGCCGGCCGGTTCTCGGCAACCGGTCGCAGCACCGTGGCGAGGGCATCGAGCGCGGTGGCGTTGAACTCTGAGATGTCCAGCCCGGCGAAGCCCACGGCCAGGGCCTCGGGGCGGAAGCCCGTTCCGGAGCACGCCGGGCAGGGGCCCGAGCGCATGAAGCGCAGCGCCTTGTTGCGCATCGTCTCGGACTTGGAGTCGGCCACGGTGTGCAGCACATAGCGCCGAGCGCTCCAGAACCGGCCCTTGTAGGGCTTGGCGACCCTGTCGCGTTCGGGTGTCACCTCCACCACGGGTTGTTCCTCGGTGAACAGAAGCCAGTCGCGCACCTTTTTGGGAAGTTCCCTGAAGGGTACATCCACGTCGTGGCCCAGGTGCGAGGTGATGTCGCGCAGGTTCTTTCCCTGCCAGGCACCGGGCCAGGCGGCGATCGCGCCTTCGCGGATGCTCAGTGACGGGTCTGGAACAAGTGAGTCCTCGGTGACGGTGTGGGCGATGCCCAGGCCGTGGCATTGCGGGCAGGCGCCCACCGCGGTGTTCGGCGAGAAGGAGTCCGAGTCCAGGCGCGGAACCCCCTGGGGATAGTCCCCGGCCCGGGAGAAGAGCATGCGCACCGAGTTTGAGAGCGTGGTCAGCGTGCCCACGGTGGAACGGGAGCTGGCGGTGCCGCGGCGCTGTTGCAAGGCGACGGCCGGTGGCAGTCCGGAGATGAATTCGACCTTGGGCGTGTGGCCCTGGGCGATGAGCCGACGTGCATAAGGTGCCACGGATTCCAGGAATCGGCGCTGCGCCTCGGCAAAGATGGTGCCAAAGGCCAGCGAGGATTTCCCTGATCCCGAGACCCCGGTGAAGGCGACGATGGCATCGCGCGGGATGCGCACCTCCACGTCCTGCAGGTTGTTCTCGTTGGCGCCGCGCACGTGGACGAACCCGTCATCCTTGTTTGGTGCCGGCGTGTATTCGGTGTCCTGCCCAATGCTGTTCACCATCCCCACCCTAAGGCGCGTACCCGCCCGATCTCCAGCCGCTGCGTTGTTACGTCGGTTCTCCGCCGTGTTGCCGTGTTCGGCATCGTTGCGTCGCATAGGGTTTTTCCTGAAACCATCCCCAGCAGAGGAACCGACATGGCCAAGCACAGCGACACCGGCAAGAAGTCCGAGGACAGCGACGAGGAACTGCACCGCAAGTGGAACGAGTTGCTGCAGGAAATGCGCGTGATGCAGACAGGCGCGCAGATCCTGGCAGCTTTTCTGGTGGTCCTGCCCTTCCAGTCGCGCTTCGACACCCTGGAGGCACCGGATGAAAAGTTCTACCTGGTGCTCTTGGTGGCCTCCGCCCTGGTGATCCTCCTGCTCGTGACGCCCGTGGCGGTCCACCGGCACTTCTTCGGACAGCAGCTCAAGGCCACCACCGTGCACCTGGGCCACATCATTTCCAGGCTGGTCGTCGTGGGGGTGGGTGTCCTGGTGGCCGGGTGCGTCTGGTTCGTCGTCCAGGTCCTTCACGGCTGGCAAATGGGCCTGATTGTGGGAGGGATCCTCACGGCTGCAGCACTGTTCCTCTTGCTCGTCCTGCCCCGGATCGTCACCCCCCGCTCGAAGCTTCCGGCGGAATGACGGGTCGGCCTTACCAGAAACCAACCATTCGGTGTTTTTGTGTTTTCCATACGCGTAAATCCCGGGCCTTTAGCGCCCGGTGCATGATACGTTCCTAAGTACCGCTACATCACATGGATATCCACGGAAGACTGCGCGGCAGTCGAACATCGAGGAGGCATCAATGGCAGCAAAAACCACGAGCAATGCAGGATTCACGGTTCCGGGACTGAGCCTGGCCAACGGCCACAAGGTCGCCAACGCCCTGCAGATGCGGATCCACGCATTCAACGACCTGCAATTGACGCTCAAGCACGCACACTGGAACGTCGTGGGACGCGATTTCATCGGCGTCCACGAAATGCTTGACCCCCAGATTGAATTGGTCCGCGCCATGATCGACGCGCTGGCCGAACGCATGGCCACCATGGGCGTTGCCCCCAACGGGCTACCCGGCGCACTGGTGAAGGCACGCAGCTGGGACGACTACGAGATTGGCCGGGCCAGCACCACCGAGCACCTCGCGGCGCTCGATGTGGTCTACACCGGGGTCATCGAGTCAATGCGCAAGACCATCGAGGAGGTCGGCGAGCTGGACCCGATCACCGAGGACATCCTCATCGGCCAGACCGGCGAGCTGGAGCAATTCCAGTGGTTCATGCGATCCCACCTGGAAAACAGCGAGGGCCAACTGTCCAACCGGGACGCCAACACCGAGAAGGGCGCAGCCAAGAAGGCCAAGTAGCCCGAGCCGC